>JAAYLM010000435.1 GCA_012521915.1 Oscillospiraceae bacterium
CATAAACCACCATCTGATTATAAAATCAGAGCGCAAAAGCCATACGCTTGGCATTATTCTTGATTTTCTTAAGCAGCGGGAAATCGCGTATGGAGAACTCTACAGCGAACGCCCGACATTGAATGACGTGTTCCTGGAAATAACAGGGAAACAGCTGCGCGACAACAACTGAGGAGGATTGCCATGTTCAGCCATATTTATCTTAACCGTATCAAGGCTTCTGTACGTGACCGCCAGATGCTCTTCTGGACCTTCCTCTTCCCGCTTATACTGGCGACTTTGTTCAAAATGAGTTTTTCAAACCTGAATGCGAATGAAGTGTTTCAGGCCATCCCAATCGCTGTCGTCAACAACAAAGCCTACCAGGCAGACACCACACTGCAGCAGGTACTGCAGGCGGTCTCCAGCCCGAACGAGCAAAACCCGAATGAGCAACCGTTATTCCGGCTGGAGGAACTCAGTGATGAAAAAGCTGCTGCAGCGCTTGATGAGGATCGTGTTGTTGGGTATCTTGTACCTGGCAGCACATTTGGTGTTGTCGTCTCCCGATCTGGTGTTCGTCAGACCATCCTGAAAAGTTTCTGCGATGATTATCTGCAAAAGCGGGCAGCAATTGAGCAAATTATTCTCAGTAACCCCGACATGCTGCCAGCATTGCTGGAGCAGACCAGTCAGCCGTTTGAGGTGATCGAAGATAAACCGGTCAGTTCAGCTGAAGCAGATAACGTCCTGTCGTATTTTTATGCGCTTATCGCCATGACTTGCCTCTATGGCGGGTTCTGGGGTCTCAAAGAAGTCATTGCCATTCAAGCCAACCTGTCCCCCCAGGCAGCCCGCCTGAATGTCGCGCCCGTTCATAAAATGAAAATTTTCGCGTCTTCCCTGCTGGCTGCCTTGTCGATCCATTATCTGTCTATCCTGATTCTGCTGGCCTATATGCAATTTATCCTGAGTATTAACATAGGCAACCATATCGCAGTGATCCTGCTGGCCACCTTGTCCGGCAGTCTGCTGGGCGTTTCGCTAGGCGGGTTTATCGCTGCTGTCACCCGCTTAAGTGAGGCGATAAAGAACGCCATGCTGATCGGGGTCTCCATGGTCTCCTCCTTTCTTTCCGGTCTGATGATCGTTGATATGAAATACATAACCATACGTGCTTTTCCGGCTTTGAGGTACATCAATCCGGCCAATCTGATCAGTGATGCGTTTTACACACTCTATTACTATGACACCCTGGATAAAGTGTTCTTGTCGATCGGACTGCAACTTTTGATGGCACTTCTGTTCTTCGTCACCATTGCCATGATCGTAAGGAGGCAGCGCTATGCAAGTCTTTAACGCCTGTTTTAAAGTAATACGCCGTAATTTCGTCTCGATGCTTGTTTACCTGCTGATCTTTATCTTTTTTGTTGTGTTGCTCACCATCTTTTACCAGGCTCCGGCAGAAACGCTTTTTGAACCGGTCCGCCCGCGTGTTGCCATTTTCAATGAAGATACTGAAGATCCCTTCACAGCATCTTTTATTGCCTGGCTGGAAGGCCAGACGCACCGTGTCGATGTGGCAGACAAGACGGAAAGTATTCAGGATGCTGTATTTTACCGATATGTCAATTATATCCTGCGTATACCTGCCGGATTTGGTCAGCAGATCATGTCGGGCCATCTGCCGCAGCCTAAACTACAACGGACGCAAAGCCCGGACAATTGGTCCGGTATCGCCATGGATCTCTATATTGAACGCTACATTGAGCTGTCCGCTCTTTTCTCGCGCAATCTGGACAGTATAAGCGCGTCAGAACTGAGCATATCGGTTCAGAACGCGCTGGCCAGGGAAACTACGGTGCAATTGAACGCAGGTGTGCAGACAACCATCAATCGGACTGCGTACTATTTCATTTATCTGGCCTACGCCATGATGGCTGTCATGATTCTGGGCATCACAACGGTCCTACTTGTCTTCAACCAGTCCGACCTGAAGCGTCGCAATCTCAGCTCGCCCCTGAATCTTTTTCGCTTTAATGCTCAGCTTGTTTTCGCCTGTTTACTGTTCGCTCTATCCGTCTGGCTGTTGATGTTCCTGATCAGCTTGTTGATGGGCAGCTATCAACTGGTACTTGCTGAGATGCTGCTACTGGCGCTTAATTCGCTCACGTTCACCCTGGCCTGCCTGAGCTTGTCTTTTCTGCTCAGTCAGTTTGTTCGCAGTCGCGCGGTTCAGCAGTCAATGGCCAATGTTATCGCGCTGGGCACTTGTTTTGTCAGTGGTGTTTTTGTGCCGCAGGAGTTACTGGGTGATACGGTGCAGAAGATCGCCAGTTTCACGCCAACTTACTGGTATGTGCTGGCGGTCAATGAGATCGATAGCCTCAGCAGTTATGCCCTCCAGGATATCCAGATTATCCTTTCACATATATTGATACAGCTGGGGTTCGCGGTCGCGCTGCTGGCAGTGTCTTTGGCAGCGGTTCGCCAGAAGCGTCAGACCCAGGCTTGAATGGCCGGCTTTACTTCCTAATCCGCTTACATCAGGGAACACATAACGAAGCCGGTATGACACCGGCTTCGCACTTTTTATTCAATTGGGATCATGCTGCAGCTAGTATTCGATCACACGCGGCAGGGCTTTGGCCTGTTCAACCCATTCAGCGACCTGATTAGCGGTCGGCAGTTTGCGCACCAGTTTTTTTGCCTCATTAGTTTCGACGATTTTCGCATAGAGATTATCCGGTTTACGTCTGGCCAGATCAGGAACTGTATCGACACCAGCCGCTTCCAGCAGCTCCGCATACTCGCCGCGAACACCCTTGATCCGGGACAGATCAGCATGATTGATCCAGCGAAGGATCAGTTTTTCGGATATATCCGTTTTCTCGGCCAATTCCACCCGTGCTGCTTTTTTAGCACCGGTCTCCAGAAGATGTTCAACAGATTTGATTCCGGCCTGATTCAGCTTTTCTTCAAAGGCAGGGCCAATTCCTTCGATCACACTTAATTTTGTCATGGTAGGTTCCTTTCTAAACGACCATCCTGCTTTACAGGAGTGCGGTTGTTGCCTGGCTGGGTATTCTTCTGCCAGTTCACTGCATCATATGGAGAACGAGGTGTTTTTCATCTCCTTTCTTCCACAAAAAAACCGGCCTTAACAAAGTCCGGTTACGCTATTCGCTCCTGATTGACCAAGCGTCCAGATACAGTCAATCAATCATAGCTGCCCTGAATCAACCATATTTTTCAGGTTGCTGTGATATTGATCTGCAACCTTCTTTTCTTAAATATAGCACCATGATATGCTGCTGTCTATGCGTGTCATCAAGCAGCCTATCAAAGAATTTTATATGACACCAGCTCATTCTATGCAATCAGGCAGGTGGCCATCTTTAAAAGTGCAGTGCAGGTTTGAAAGTGTATCCTGTATGCTTTGCATAACGATCTCATTTCTGCTAGAATGCATTCTAAACAAAGATGAAAATTGCTTTATAACGGAATGAGGAGGGGCGTTATGGCTGATCAGAACATCCATATCCCGGCATTCAGGGAAGCGCTGGAACAAATGGACAAAGCCCGCTGTGTGAGGCTGTCTCTAAGTATGCTTGATCAAAAATCTTTTGATGTTGCCGGGTTGTATACCCAGGTGCTTGCACCTGCGCTTAACAGCATGACAGAATCAGAAGATCGTCAACCTGCTGCCATCTGGCGCGAGCATGTCCGCAGTGCGATCATCAGAACCATCATTGAATGTGCTTACCCTTATGTGCTGGCAGAATCAGAAGCGCGTGCTGATCGGCAGGACAAAGGGAAAGTGGTCATTGTATCACCCTCAGACGAATTCCATGAACTGGGGGCGCGCATGGGCAGCGACTTTTTTTTGCTCTGCGGCTACAAGACTATTTTCGTCGGCAGCAACACCCCTAAAGCAGATATGCTCAAAGGGCTGGAACTGGAGCAGCCTGATTATGTTGTGATCAATGTCGTGAACTATTACAACCTGCTTAAAGTTCAAGGCATTGTTGCGGAAATCAGGCAATTATGGCCGCAGCTGCGCATTTTAGCCAGTGGTTACGCCTTTAATCATGACCCTGAGCTTGTACACAGGATTGGTGCCTTGTCAGTCATCCGCACCATTGAAGATATTTATGCCCTGGAGGTGAAACCTTCATGAGTGTATCATTGAAAATCGCTGTTCGTTTTTTGAAGTCCAGCAAAGGGCAAACCATCATGATCGCATTGGGCATTGCGATTGGCATATCCGTGCAGATTTTTATTGGTTCGCTGATCCAGGGTCTGCAAAAAAGTCTGGTTGAAACAACCATTGGTAATGCTTCGCAGATTACGGTTACTTCTATGTCTGAAGACCGTTTCATCACAGACTACACAACCATTATTGATCTGATACGCGCGACCGATGAACGTCTGGTCGATGTGTCACCAGTGCTTGACCAGCCCGGCCTGCTCACGGACGGAGACAACACTGAATCCATCCTGCTCCGCGGTCTTGATTTTGCGGCAGCAGAGGGTATTTATGCATTATCCGAACGACTCATCGTGGGTCGGCTGCCTTCCGGGAAAGATGAGGTGGCCATCGGTACAGGACTTCAGGAAGCCTTGTCCTTGCAGGTCGGCGATAGCCTGGAAGTCACGGTGGCCGGAGGCTTGCGCTTAACTTATGTTATAAGCGGGATTTTTGACATAAAGGTACAATCACTCAATAAAAGCTGGTTTCTCACGACACTGGTTTCCGCACAGGAAAGGCTGGAAAAAGACGGATCCGTAACATCGATCGAGATGCAATTGGCCAGCGACCAGGTTTTCCTGGCTGATGAAATCGCCTCGATCCTCAAAGCGGATCCAGGCCTTGCCAGTCTGGGCATCGACAACTGGAAAGATCAGAATGAGCAGCTGCTCTCAGGCCTGAATGGACAAAGCATATCCAGCACCATGATCCAGTTGTTCGTTGTTATTTCGGTTGTGCTGGCGATCGCCAGCGTGCTGGCCATTTCCGTACTGCAGAAATCTCGGCAAATCGGTATTCTCAAAGCGATGGGCATCAGGAACCGCCAGGCTTCTATGGTATTTCTATATCAAGGACTGATTCTTGGTGTTTTGGGCGGATTGGCCGGTGTCTTACTTGGATATGGCCTGGCTTATGCTTTTACGGTATTTGCCAGAAATCCTGACGGAACACCTGTGGTGGCTTTACTGATTGATCCGGCCTTTTTCGCGTTTTCTTTTGGTATCGCGGTTGCCGCGTCATCATTGGCCTCACTGATACCTGCAAAAAAATCGGGTAAGCTGGATCCGATCGAGGTGATTAGAAATGGATAAAGCCATTGAACTATCCGGAATCAATAAAATATACGGAACTGAGATCAAAACCCAGGTTCTTTATGATGTCAATCTCAGTTTTAACGAGCAGTCATTTAATGCCATTATCGGCCAGTCCGGCAGCGGCAAGTCGACTTTACTCAATATTATGGGTACACTTGACCGGCCTACATCAGGGACCATCACCATCTCCGGCAGGCAGACAGATCACATGAATCGTGATCAGCTGGCTGTATTGCGCAACGAAACCATTGGTTTCATCTTTCAGTTCCATTATTTGCTGCCTGAGTTCACCGCGCTGGAAAATGTGTTGATGCCTTATTTAATCAAACACAATAAAGCGGATAAAAAAGTGACCGCAAGAGCAGAAGAGCTTATGGACATGGTTGGGTTGAGCAAGGTGAAAAACAACAAAGCAACCAATATGTCCGGTGGTCAGCAGCAGCGTACCGCGATTGCCCGCTCCCTGATCATGAACCCACGCATTATTCTGGCTGACGAGCCGACCGGCAATCTGGATTCGGATACAACTGAGGTGATCTACGATATCATGCGTGATATCAACAAAAAGTTAAAAACAACATTCATCATCATCACGCATGATCGGAAAGTGGCGGAGAAAACCGACCGGATCGTGGAAATCAAGGATGGTCGCATAAGTCTGGATGTGACGCGTTCTTGATGGCCTGAAGATATGGCCAGGCCGGCAGTTTGGCTGCCGGCCTTTTTACTTGATAAAATAAAAAAGTTAACCCGGTATTCACGCAGAAGGTTTAATCCGAGGCGTAGTTGTCAAAATACCCCTGGATCAGTATAATGGGCGTTCCTTTATCGCCACTGCCGCTGATCAAGTCGCATAAAGAACCCAGCAAATCAGTCATCTGTCGCGGTGTTGTCCCCAGAGACGCCGCCTGGCCGACCAGATCTGCTTTCTTGTCGCGTATTTTCTGACGCAGCATTTCTGTGGCCAGAGCCGGCTCAACGCCAGCTAGTTCATTGTCGACAACATATTTCATTTTTATTTCATTAGGCGTGCCCAACAGACCATCAGTAAAACCGGGCGATACGACCGGATCGGCCAGCTCCCATATTTTGCCTTGAGGATCTTTGAAGGCACCATCGCCATAAACCATAACCTCGACATGCCGGCCTGTTTCTTCTCTGATAAGCTTTTGTACGCGGTTGACAAAGCTGTCACAGTCTCGTGGAAAAAGCTTCAGTCGATCATCACCGGCCTGATTGGAGCCCAGTAGGCCATAGTCCGGGTTGTAACCACTCCCGTCACGCGGTTCACACATCAGGTCATCCAGTGCCAGTACGGTTTGTGCACCAGCTTTGCGTAAATGCTGCTTAAGGCGGTCCCGATCGTGGATATTGGCTACCAAAATGTTGGGGGCATAACGCAAAGCGGCCTTGTAGTCGTTGGCCAGAACAATTTCAATGTTGTTGTTAACGGCCAGCTGCTTATATAGGTCAATATAATCCAGCCCTGTAAACGGATGTTTGAAATCATGCTTAAAATGACGACGATAATCGGCTTCGGTGAGGATATCTGAATAGGGGTTGATGCCGGCTTCGTCCATCTTGTCAATATCCATCAATTGATTGCCGACTTCATCGCTGGGGTAACTGAGCATAACCGTGATTTTTCTTCCGCTCCGAGCCAGTCCTTTTAAAATCAACGAAAATCGGTTGCGACTTAGAATGGGGAAAAGGATAACGAAGTCGCCGGGTATTTTTTGTGCGGTTTCCCGGGCAAGATCGTCCAGGTGCACATAGTTGCCCTGGGCTCGCGCCAGAAGCGATTCCGTAACACCGATAACATCGCGGTCCTTGATCTGCAGCGCACCGCTGCCGGCGGCTTGCAGCAGTGAGTCGACAACAACGGGAGCCAGGTCGACGCCCTCGCGGATAATCGGTGCCCTGATGCCAAATGCAGCCGTCCCGATTGATCTGGCTATGGCCATATAAAAACCTCCTCGACATAACAATTCTGAAAGATTGCATAATACAGCCTGGAAAAGGCCATATACGTTTTTATACTATCTGTTTTTGTCTTTTTTTGCAAACTGATCGAGATAATCTTGCATG
>JAAYLM010000436.1 GCA_012521915.1 Oscillospiraceae bacterium
ATTGCAGGGGGACCTGCGCAAACGGGTCGTCCGGCAAGTCCGTGCTGCCACTTTGCCCGGGCAGTTGATTTTCATAGACCGGATCACCTGTGCTGTTCAGAAACCTTGTGTCAGCCAGTTCAAGACTAGCCGCCTTGCTGTTCATTAATTCGACAAAAATCTCTTCTACATTGCTGATTTGTTCAGCTATCGCCAAGGCTGCAGCATTTGAGTCATAAAAAACAAGTCGCAGCAGTAGGTATTCCAACGGGTATTTATCCCCGATTTCCAGTGTCAGCCCATCACCGGTTACTTCTTTCTGAGCCTCCATAGCGGCGACATTGCTGATGGTCACCTGGGTGCTTAACGGCAGACGCTCACAAGCCAACAAGGCGGTCATGACCTTAGAGGCAACCGGGATGGCCTGGTGTTTATCCGCGTTTTTGGCATACACGCGCCTCGCCCGGCCGGAATCGATGACAATCGCCGAATTCGCGGAAATGGACGCTTCCAGAGTTGGCTGATAGATCGGGAATGCATCCTGGCTGCTTTTTGCTGCAGCAGGTTGGATAAAAAACAGGACCAGCAGGAAAGGCAACAGGCAGCCTGCCAGAAATGATTTAAAGCGACACACTTTTGGCAGATTGTTTTTTTTAGGGTCTATCCAGATGTAGAACACGCTTAACTACCTCGCGCTATCGTTCTTGCCACTAACTTTTTTGCTTTTTAAGCATATAACTTGCACACAGTCTTTTCGACGTTCTCCTGCCGCTGGATGACTCAACACGGAGCAAACACCTCAGTCCTTCAGGAACACGACTGAAAAGGCTACCCGCTGCGCGCGGTGGGCAAGTTGTGTCAAGCCGTTGCCTATTCATCATTCTATCATATATCCAGTGATCTGAAGAGAGAAAACAAACCTGGAAAACCTGATTCTCCCGTCGCCCAATAAATAAATGCTGTTGAAATGAGATTCACAGCCTAATGATTCTTGCCGTTGGCGCTGTCATCGGATAGAATGGAAGCTGCTTGTTTCTTCAGGTTATATCAACTGGTTCAACATCCATGCGGAGAAAGGAGCACAAAATGCCATGATTGATAAGATATTGACTGATCAACTCAGAAGACAGATTCTGGAAAAAGTAGATGAACTGCCTGTCCTGACACGTGTCACATGTGCACAGGTGTCTCTTTACATCTGCGAGGAACCAGCCCAGCTCCCGCTGCAGACATTAGATGCCCGGTCATTTTTTCTGGTGATCCCGCTGACGCATAGCCTTATTTTGCCAGATCCTGAGGCCTCTCTGCTTTGCGGCAACTGGATGTTGCTCGCCCTGGGACCGGCACATCTTCACGCTTGTCTTTTAGCAAAGGACACAGCTGCCGGCAAGGTGAAAAAAAGAATCATTATCTTGCAGTATCATCGCTTGATGCTGGCCAGCACAGAACAGGAAACAGGATTAACACCTGAAGTAATTCTTTCTGCGAAACTTCACCAACCGTTGAACACAACCGGATTGACACGCCTCTATGACATACTGTCTACATGTTGCGGGCAGCAGCCGGCAAGTCCATCAAGCATCTCGTACAGTGCTTACATGCTGCTGTTGCATGTTTCGCACCTGGCAGGCTCAGCAGCTTGCCGGAGACAGCAGGAAAAGGCGGCTGGCTCTGCTTTTCAAAAAATTTTGGAAACCTACCAGTATATGCAAAACCATTTCACCTGCAAACTGACCATTCACCAGATGGCTGAGCGTGTTGGCTGCTCAGACTCGCAATACATCCGTCTGTTCCGCAAGCATTTCCACACAAGCCCCTACCAGATGGTGATCATGTTACGTCTGCATAAGGCCATGCACTGCCTTTTGTATAGCAACAATCCTGTCGGCATGATTGCCGGACAGTGTGGTTTTAGCTCACACAGCCAGTTTTCTCATCTATTTTTGCGCATGACCGGTCTATCACCTCAGCAATATCGCAAGTGCCTGGACCGATTTAGTCTGCCTGGCCACATAGTGCCTGAATGATTGGCGGATCTGTCGGACCGGCTGAAGGAATTGTCTATCAGGCTGTTACAGACATCAGTCTGCCCGGCTTGCATGATCGATTCACAGCAAGTAAAATGGAACTGTTTACGGAGGTTTCCGCCGCAGATCATTAATGATCCGCAGAATGCGGTTTTCCGGGTGAAAGGAGGCGGCCATATCGGTCAGCAGATGTTCTTGACCTTCTTATGTGCCGAAAGGATGATCCAGAAAAAAACACAGGCCGGTCAGCGCCGGCTGATAGCCTTTGCCCTTCTTATACTGCTGAGCATGCTGTGGCTGCTTTTGACAGCCTGTCAGGCTGAAGTTGACGAAGTGTACAAACCGGCTGACTATGGCACCGGCGGGTCTCGCTTCGCTTTGTCACTGGCAAAAAAATACCCCACCCGCAGTGCTGGATCCAGCCAGGAACGGCAAGCCGGGGATTTGATTGTACGGACCCTGAAGGATATGGGTTACGAACCGGTCATTGAATCTTTTTCATTTACCGATGATGAAGGCAATACGCTAAGATCCCGCAATATTAGCGTTACTCTTCCAGGACAGGGTTTTGTCCGGACAGACGAAGAAGGGCGGCAGACACGCTTCCGCCGGCAGGTGATTGTCGGAGCTCACTATGACAGCTATTTTTCAGCTGGCACCGTGTCCGCTTACCAGCAGACAACCGAGCCTGCACCGGAACCGTCACCCACGTCCATACCAACACCGACACCTGAACCAGACAGCGGCACGGTAACACCAAGACCTAGCTTGTGGCCGACACAAACCGTGGAAGAACCCGTTCCTGAACCGACTTTGCTGGATTATGACGGGATTCACGATAACGCTTCAGGTGTTGGCGCGCTGTTAACCCTTGCTGAGAAAATTCTTCAGGAAAAAATGGGCTATGACGTGATTCTGGTCGCTTTTGGAGCAGGAGAAGCCCGTCAGGCCGGCGCACATGCTTTTGTGAACCAGATGACCCGCGAGGAAATCCAGTCGACTGATGCCATGTATTGCATCGATGCCATATATGCTGGCGATAAGGTGTACGCTCATTCCGGCAGAAACTCATTGCGCGGCAACTACAGCAAGGCATATGAGATGAGGCGGAAACTCTACGAAGTGACCGATGTTTTCTACGAGCATGAGTTGTATACCAACAACGGCTATATGCTATATACCAACCAGGGTAATTTTGATGTTTTCCGTGAAGACATCAACGCATCTGTCCTTTACCGTGAATGGACCCTGACTGATTCAGATTATGTCCCCTTTGACGAAGCCGGCATACCTATCGTTTTCTTTGAATCCTTCGATTATGATGGCAAAAGTCTTGATAGCCTGAAAGAGAGCAAGAACCCGGCCTTTTCCACAAGCAGCGGCATGATTCGCCATACGCCTTTTGACACGACGGCTTACCTGCAGATGATCATGAACCAGCGACGCTCAACCAACCGGCAGCAGGACGAGACGTCAGAGTCGATTCAGGATACAGATCATCTGACCCGACGGGTCAATAACACCGCTTTTGTTATTCTGGAGGCGATCCGTAAAGGTGTTCACGATGCTGAAGTGCAAACGGAACCATTGGCTACATCCGCTGAGAACACCACAAGTGATCATTGAACCGGTCGGTTCAGGGTAACGGATCAGCCGGCCTGTGCTATAATGGCTATAAACATGCTGCAGGAGGAGAGACTATGATCATGCTTAAGTGGACCTGCCTGGCTATGTCTGCTACGCGCTCATTCGGCCGCTGGTTTACCCTTGTGGTTATCCTGGCAGTGGTTGTTATCCTGGTCATACGAAATATTCGTGTGGTACCGCAAGCCAGCAGCTTCATTGTTGAACGTCTGGGCGTCTATCACAAAACATGGGCGGTTGGCATTCAGGCAAAAATCCCCATCATCGACAGGGTGGCGAAAGTCGTCTCCTTAAAAGAAAAAGTTGTGGATTTTCCACCGCAGGCTGTGATAACCAAAGACAATGTCACCATGCAGATGGACACGGTGCTCTATTACCAGATTGTCGATTCACGCCTATATGCCTATGCAATCGAGAACCCGCTTATTGCGCTGGAAAACCTGACGGCAACTACCCTGCGCAAGATGACGGGTGACCTGGACCTGGATGAAGTCTTTAAATCGCGTGACAACATCAATGTGCGCATGCGTTCGGTTCTCGATGAGGCAACCGCGCACTGGGGTGTCAAGGTCAATCGGGTCGAACTGAAAAATATGATCCCGCCTAAAGAGATTCAGGAAGCCATGGAGCGTCAAATGAAGGCGGAGCGGGAAAAGCGGGAAAATATTCTGCGAGCTGAAGGAGAAAAGGAAGCAGCTGTCCGTGTTGCTGAAGGAGAGAAGGAGGCGGCGATCCTCCGGGCGGAGGCGGCACGCCAAACCGCGATCTGTGAGGCAGAAGGGCAGGCAGAGGCCATCCTGAAAGTGCAGGAAGCGACAGCGCGGGGCTTAAGCATGCTGCAGAAAGCCGGCATAGACCAGTCTGTGATCGCATTGAAAAGCCTGGAGGCACTTAGCCATCTTGGTGACGGTAAAGCCACAAAGATCATCATCCCTACAGACATTTCTTCTCTGGCCGGATTGGCTGTGACATTAAGTGATCTTCTGCGCGAAAGACAGGCGGCTGAACAAGATTGAGTGCCTGGCCAGACCTTCCGCTGACAGCGGCTTATTTCCATATCCCTTTCTGCGTGCGCAAGTGCGCCTACTGTGATTTTGTTTCCTGCAGCGGAAGAGACACCGCCTGCCAGAAGGCCTATGTACAAGCGCTTTTAGCTGAGGTCAGCGCTGTTTCCCGATACAGGCGGCACCGGTTAATGGGCGAATCACTCGTGCTGCAAACCCTCTATATAGGTGGCGGCACACCAACGCTGATTCCGATTGAGGACATGCTTGTCCTGATCAGGCATATTCGCCGGCAGTTTGTGCTGTCTGCCGATTATGAGTGGACGATGGAAGCTAACCCGGGTACGGTCTGCCTGGAACAACTGCGCCAGCTTCGCCAGGCTGGTATCAACCGCCTGAGTTTCGGACTGCAGGCTAAGCAACCGCATTTGCTGCAGATGCTTGGCCGGATTCATTCATATCACGATCTGCAGGAGAGTGTCCGGAAGGCCCGACTGGCAGGGATCAGCAATTTGAATGTCGATATTTTGGTTGGACTGCCCCGGCAGACACTGGCGGATGTGCGTGAAACTGTCGAAGCAGTTCTTGATTTACCCGTATCCCATGTTTCCTACTATAGCCTGATCCTTGAGGAGGGCACTGAAATGGCCGCGTCTTGCGCTGCCGGAGAACTTGAACTGCCGGATGACGAGCTGGAGCGCGCGCAGTACAACCTGGTAAGGGACATGCTTGCTGCTGCTGGTTTCCAGCAGTATGAAATCAGCAACAGCGCCCGACCCGGGTATGCTTGCCGCCATAACCTGACTTACTGGCAAGCCCTTCCGTACCTGGCGTTCGGTACGGCCGCCCATCGTTATACGGATGGTCTGCGCAGCAGTAACACAGAAGACCTCGACACCTACATGAACGCCTGGCTGGATGGTCAGCCGCAGGCCGGAGCGGACAACCTTGTTTCCGACCATGACTGGCGGGCTGCGCACCGCGTTTCACTTGTCCGTGAGCGGGTCGATCGCGATGAAGCCATGCGCGAGATGATGTTGCTCGGATTGCGCCTCACGGCAGGTGTGCGTTACGAGGATTTTTGGCAGAGGTTTGCGCGCGATTTGAGAATAGTATTTGACAGGGAATTGGTACAACTCGAGGACCGGGGGCTGATTTGCCGCGGTGCTGAATCTGTGTATCTCAGTCGGGCCGGCCTCGACCTGGCTAATCAGGTTTTTATGGCCTTTGTCCTTTGACTTGCAGCGTTTTACGTTCACGAAAGTTTCACATCTACTTCAAGAAAACAACACCCCATTGATTGACAGCCGGCTTTGATGATGGTAAATTATCTTTAGCACTCTAAGCATAAGAGTGCTAAGCTCTGGGAGGGTGACAAGCTACCGGACTGTCATCCCGAATTAACCCCCTGTTCGGCCAGACCGGCCAGAAGGCCGGTTGTTGCTTGTCCGGAGTTTATGAGAAAGGAGCTGATCGCGCCATGACTTCAGAAAAAAGACTGGATGAACGGAAAAAAAGAATACTTAAGGCTGTCGTCGATGACTATATTGCCACAGCAGAACCGGTCGGGTCAAAAGCGCTGGTCAGTAAATATCATTTTAATGTCAGTCCGGCAACCGTTCGTAATGAAATGGCAGAGCTCGAGGCACTGGGTTATCTGGAACAGCCGCACACCTCTGCCGGACGTGTGCCATCAGATAAAGGTTACCGTGCCTATGTCGACAACCTCATGCAGGTTGAGAACCTACCGTCAGGTGAAGCTGAACAAATCCGCGTCTATCTGAGTGAAAGTCTGGATGAACTGACCGGAATGATCCGCAAAGCCTCCAGTATTCTATCACAGCATACAGGCTATACCTCGTTGGCTTTGTCTCCCCACATGCAGCGCAGCCACCTGCAGCAGATCAAGATGCTGATGATCGAACCGGGCAGAGCCCTGGTGGTTGTTGTTCTGTCTGCAGGGATGGTCACAGACCGTATGGTCCGTATTCCGGATATCCTTGATGCCGAACAGCTGATGCAGATCGCCGCTGCGATTGAAGAAGGCCTGGCCGGTATGAAACTGGACGATATCACACTGGTCACAGTCGCTTCAGCCGCCAGGAACGCACCGCTACCAGACAGCTTGCTCAACCAAGTGCTTTATGAAGCTTATGTTTCCATCAAACAGGCTGACAATCTCGAGCTCTATATTGATGGACAACATCATTTGCTGAGTTATCCTGAATTTCAGGATATTGATAAAGCCCGTTGTTTTTTCAATACCCTGGCCCGGGACGGGATCATCGCCGGATACATGAGCGAATTAAAAGAAGATCAGCCGGAAAACAAAGCGGACTATGAACTGAGCGGCATGGTCATGACTGAAGCCGAAGGCATCAACCAGAATAAACCGGCCTATATGATTCGAATCGGGCAGGAGATCGCGTTGGACGGGCTGCAGGACTGCAGCTTTGTCACCACCACCTATAAAGTCGGTGATGTGATTGCCGGCCGGATCGGTGTGATCGGCCCGCGCAGAATGACCTACAATAAAGTTATTTCCCATATAAGTTTTGTCAAACAAACCATCAATGGACAACTGCGACAGCTGGCTCGCGGAGATGAGATATCGGAGGACAAACATAAATGAAAGGCCAAGACAGACAGGAGCAAACATCAGATAACATGGATGAGCAGATGAACAACCGGATGCAGGAAGAGCAGACAGTGAAGTCAGACAGGGAAACCGCATTGGAAGCCGAACTGGCTGACAAGGAAATAGAGATTACCGCCCTGTCTGATAAGTATCTGCGCCTGATGGCAGAGTACGACAACTATCGCAAACGCAGTCAGAAAGAAAAGGAAGCCATTTATAACGACAGTGTTGTCCAGGTTGTGCGGGAATGGCTGCCGGTGATAGACAATCTGGATCGGGCTGAATTCGCTGCAGATCAATATAAAAGTGAAGACGCTCGTCAGATCGCTGATGGGATCAGCATGATCCGCAAACAGGTCACGGATGTTCTGGATAAACTTGGTGTTGCTGCGATTGATTGTTGTGGTCAACCCTTTGACCCTAACCTGCACGACGCGGTCATGCATGTGGAAGATGAAAGCGCCGCAGCTTCAACCGTTGTTGAAGAACTTCGTAAGGGCTATGTCATGGGCGACCGCGTGATCCGGCACAGTGTGGTTAAGGTAGCTAATTAAAACGGAGATTCAAACCTGCTAACGAAACAGCTGCAAGCCGGCAAAATGCCAGGAAAACAAGCTTTAGATAAAAACAGGCTAACATACAGGAGGAAACAATTATGGCGAAAATTATCGGGATTGATCTGGGAACAACCAATTCATGTGTTGCTGTCATGGAAGGCGGCGAACCGGTTGTCATCCCCAACGCGGAAGGAAACAGGACAACACCCTCAGTGGTGGCCTTTTCCAAGACCAATGAGCGACTGGTCGGCCAGGTTGCCAAGAGACAGGCTGTGACCAATACGGATAGGACCATCATGTCCATCAAGCGCGAAATGGGCAGTAACTTCAAAGTCAAGATTGATGACAAGCAGTATACGCCGCAGGAAATATCCGCTATGATCCTGCAAAAGCTCAAGGCTGACGCGGAAGCTTATCTGGGCGAGAGCGTGCAGCAGGCTGTTATCACGGTACCTGCCTATTTCAGTGATGCCCAGCGCCAGGCCACCAAAGACGCGGGAAAGATCGCCGGCCTTGATGTCCTGCGTATCATCAATGAACCAACAGCAGCATCACTGGCCTATGGCCTGGATAAAGAAGCCGATCAGAAGATCCTTGTCTTTGATCTGGGCGGTGGTACTTTCGACGTTTCCATCCTGGAAATTGGTGACGGTGTCTTTGAAGTTCTGGCCACCAACGGAAACATCCGCCTGGGCGGCGATGATTTTGACAACAAAGTTGTCGAATGGCTGGTTGACAATTTCCGCAAGGAACAGGGGATCGACCTGAAGAAAGACAAAATGGCCATGCAGCGCCTTCGCGAGGCTGCTGAGAAGGCCAAGATTGAACTGTCCAGTGTAACCAGCACGGGCATCAACCTGCCTTACATCACCGCAGATGCATCAGGCCCCAAACATCTGGATGCGACATTGACTCGGGCGAAATTTGACGAATTGACCAGCGATCTAGTGGAGAAAACGGTCGGTCCCACCCGCAACGCGCTTTCTGACGCTGGACTGAAACCTGAGGAAATTGACAAGATCTTGCTTGTTGGCGGTTCGACACGGACCCCTTCCGTACAGAACATGGTCAAGAAGCTTTTCAATAAAGATCCCTTCAAAGGCATCAATCCTGATGAATGTGTTGCGATTGGCGCCGCGATCCAGGCGGCTGTTCTGTCCGGAGAAGTCACAGGGCTGTTGCTCCTTGATGTTACGCCGCTGTCGCTTGGCATAGAGACCATGGGCGGTGTTTTCACAAAGATCATTGAGCGAAACACAACCATCCCCACCAAAAAGAGCCAGGTTTTCAGCACCGCTGCCGATGGGCAGACCCAGGTTGAGGTCCATGTGCTGCAAGGTGAGCGTGAACTGGCCCAGTATAACAAGACTCTGGGCAAATTCATTCTGGATGGTATTCCACCGGCACCCCGCGGTGTCCCTCAGATAGAAGTCACTTTTGATATTGACGCCAACGGCATTGTGCATGTAACCGCAAAAGACAAAGGAACAAACAGGGAGCAGAATATCACCATCACAGCGTCAACCAATCTTTCTGAAGATGAGATAGATCAGGCTGTTAAAGAAGCTGAGCAACATGCTGAGGAAGACAAAAAGAAAAAAGATGAAGTCGACACACGCAATGCCGCGGACGCTGCCGTTTATCAGGCAGAAAAAACAGTTAAGGAAATGGGTGACAAGATTGAAGCTGATGATAAATCAGCGATTGAGGCAGCAGTCAGCAAATTGAAGGCCAGTATGGATGGCAGTGACCTGGATGTCATCAAGCAGGACACGGAGGCGCTTCAACAGGCTTTCTTCAAAGCCAGCGAGCACCTTTACAAACAGCAGGAAGGCCAGCAGGGCGGCCCGGGGCCTGAAGGGTTCACGGGAGAGCAAGGACCGGGACCGGAAGGACAGGACGGCGAGTTTAAGGATGCAGGCAGTGATTCTTGATCTGCAGCGGTCAGCCGGAGGTTGACCGGACAGCACTGGATAAGACCCGCCCGCTGGCAGCAACGGGCGGGCTTGTCCTTTATTCATGGAGGAGCAGCAAGTGCCTGAAAAAAGAGATTACTATGATGTGCTCGGCGTTGCCCGCACCGCAACGGACGATGAGCTCAAGCGGGCATACCGCAAGCTGGCAAAACAATACCATCCGGATCTAAATCCCGACAACAAGGAGGCGGAGGCCAAATTCAAGGAAGCGAATGAAGCCTACGCTGTGCTCAGTGATGCTGAAAAACGACAAGTTTATGACCAGTACGGTCATGCCGGAGTGGACGGGCAAGGTTTTGGCGGATTTGACGGATCCGGTTTTGATATCGATCTGGAGGACCTTTTTGGTTCTTTTTTTGGTGGATTCGGTGGCAGTCAGCGCCGCAGACGTTCCGGGCCGCAGCGCGGCGCCAATTTGAAATACCGTATGAATCTGGATTTCATGGAAGCGGCGTTTGGGGTCGAACGGCAAATTACCGTCAACAAGGAAGATCATTGCGACACCTGCAAAGGTACCGGCACGCGTGATGGTTCGGCGCCAGACCGTTGCCCGACCTGTAATGGCAGCGGACAGGTCAACCAGCGTCAGCAGACTTTGTTCGGTACTGTGATGACATCGCGACCTTGTCCTAATTGCGGAGGCGCCGGCACCTTTGTCAAGGATCCCTGTCCAACCTGTAACGGCCGGGGCAGGCATCAGAAAAGCAAGCAGCTTCAGGTGAAAATCCCTGCAGGTATCAATGAAGGTGAGATGCTGACGGTGCGCGGCGAAGGCGAACCAGGCAGCCAGGGAGGACCCTATGGTGACCTCTATATCGAAGTACATATCAAACAGCACCCGGTTTTCCGGCGTGACGGCAACAATACCTACTGCGAGATCCCTATCACATTCCCGCAAGCCGCTCTTGGTTGTGAACTTGAAGTGCCTACAATCGATGGCCCGCATACTTTTCATTTAAAAGAGGGGACACAGCCCAACGAGACCTTTACAATCCGCGGGAAGGGCATACCCTATGTCAACCGCAACAACATCCGCGGTGATCATATATTCAGGGTGATTCTCGAGGTGCCGCGACATCTCAATGAAAGCCAGAAAGAGCAGCTGCGCCAGTTTGACCAGACGTGCAGTGACAGCAATTATAGTAAACGTGGCAGTTTCTTCAGTAAGCTGAAGGATCTGTTTACTTCATAGGGTGCACGGTATGCAATGGATAGAACTGTCATTTGCCACCACGCATGAAGCTTCAGAGCTGCTGACAGATTACCTTTCTTCATTAGGGGCCGATGGTGTTCAAATACAAGATCCCACAGAGATCAAAGCGTTGCTGAATGATCCGCAGAGCCTGGCATATGCTGACAGCGACTTTCTGGATCAGCTGGATCTGGTGGTGCGTATCAAAGCATATTTCGCCTTATTTGCGGATGGCGTACGCTGTAATCGCGACCCTGAAGCAGCCACTTGGCTGTTCTATGAAACGACAGACAAGCATCATATCCCCCTGCCACTTCTGGAAGAGCAGATTCGTAGGCAGCTGAGCCACTATCGTTCCTTCCTGGCAATCGGAGAAGGCTACCTTGGCTGGCAGGAGATCAAAGAGGAAGATTGGGCGGAAAACTGGAAAAAACACTACCATACCCTGCATCTGACCCCCCGAATTGTCATCACCCCCAGCTGGCTGTCCTACCAGCCGGTAAAAGGAGAGGTGGTGGTCACCCTCGACCCCGGCAGTGCTTTCGGAACGGGCAACCATGAAACAACTGCTCTTTGCGTTGAGTGGCTCGATGAGCGGGTGCGGAAAGGCCATCATGTGCTTGATCTTGGCTGTGGCAGCGGTATTCTGGCAATAATCGCGGCCCTGCTTGAAGCAGAAGGTGTTGAAGCCATCGATGTTGACGCCGCAGCTGTCACTGTTGCAAAGGATAACTGCAGGCAAAATCAGGTGGCTATCCATGTTCACTGCGGCACTTTACAACAGGCAGTGCGTCCGTCATATGATCTGATCGTGGCCAACATCATCGCTGATGTCATCGTCGATATCATGCCCCAGATCCCGAGCCGGCTGAGTCCGGGAGGTGTGCTGATCGCCTCCGGAATCATTGACAGCAAACTAAATCTGGTCAAAGATAGCGCCGAGGCGACTGGTATGGCCATCATCAGTGGGCGCCAGCGAAATGGCTGGCATGCGTTGCTCATGTGCCGTCGTCAGGATACAGCGCTCCTGGCCTGATTGGATGCCGAGAACTGCCCATCTCTGGCCACCGTTTGCTTGCCAGATATGTTCAGTAAGTAAGCACTGTGATAAGATAAAACGAAATATTGTGCTGCAGCTTGCTGTAGCGGCATTGAAGCCGGGTTAGGAGGTTTGCATGTTTGATGTTACTGCTGTCGGGGAACTTCTCATCGACTTTACGCCGGCAGGGCATTCCGCCCGAGGTCATGCCCTCTATGAACAGAACCCGGGAGGGGCGCCGGCCAATGTGCTGGCATGCCTTAGCCGTCTTGGTCGCCGGACCGCCTTCATAGGCAAAGTAGGAGAGGATCCCTTTGGCTATTTCCTGGCGCGTGTGCTAACAGATGCGGGCGTAGATTGCCGGAGTTTAAAAAAAACAGCACGCTGCCACACAACGCTGGCATTTGTCCATCTTGATGCGCAAAATGACCGTTCATTTTCTTTCTACCGTGATCCTGGCGCCGACGTGTTTTTGTCTCCTGACGATGTGCCCGGGGAGATAATCGGCAAATCGCGGTTTTTTCATTTTGGTTCTGTATCATTGACTGCTGAGCCTGCACGCGCTGCTACGCTTTTTGCGGTCCAGACAGCCCATCAATCAAGCTGCATCGTGTCCTATGACCCCAACCTGCGCCTGATGCTTTGGCCAGCTGCCGATGAAGCGCGCCAGGTTGCTTTGTCGGTTATGCCGGATGTCGCTCTGCTCAAACTTTCTGAGGATGAACTCTTTTTTCTCAGCGGCGAAGCAGATCTGCAGCGCGGTGCCGAATGGTTTTTTCAACGCTGGCCACTTGACTTGATCCTGATCACACTCGGTCCGGGTGGTGCGTTCGCCGCAACCCGCAAGGTGACTGCATCGCATGCAGCCTTTGCCGTCAACACGATTGACACAACAGGTGCTGGAGACGCGTTTATGGGAGCGTTCATTGATTGCTTGCTGCGCATCAATCGTGACTTGGCATCATTAACAGCCAATGAACTCGGAGAAAGCCTGGCTTTCGCCAACGCTGCCGGCTCACTGGCGACAACCCGGATGGGTGCTATCCCCTCACTTCCTGCCTTGGCAGAAATTGAGCAGTGCCTGGCAGAATGTCCGCTTCTTCAGTAAGCACCCTGACATAGTTACCGGTGACATGCTGTAGCCGTACAGCCACCTGTCTGAAAAGCAATAAGGAAGTTAATCATGCATTATATCGTCTTTGATCTGGAATGGAACAGCGCCGGCCGGGCCAATAGAGTTGACCAGGCCATCCAGGATATTATCCCGTTTGAAATTATCGAAATTGGTGCCGTAAAACTAGATGAAGCGTTTCAAACCATTGCCCGTTTCAGCACACAGATCCGGCCGCGTATCTATCCCATCCTGACAGGTCCTGTCGCTGCGGTAACACGCCGTCATCAGCAAAGCATGAAATATGGTCTGAATTTTCAGGATGCAGCCCGTGATTTCTTTGATTTTTGCGGTGATGATTATATTTTCTGTACCTGGAGCGAGAGTGATACGGCAACGCTGCTCATGAATCTGCGTTATTATGAAATCGCAGAGCAGCTCGATGCCCTTTGCCTGGATGTCCAGTTTTTGTTTGATCATGTCGTTGAACAGGCGGATACCCAGCGCAGCATTGAATACGCCATCGATTTCCTCAATCTGAAAAAAAATCAACCCTTTCACCAGGCCGTTAACGATGCCTGGTACACCGGTCAGATTCTCCGTGAGATTGTACTAAACAACCAACAGGAAGCAGAAGTGGCTGATCTGATCAACCGTTATGCTTTTGATCCCAATCTGAACCGGTCCAGCCAGATAAGACTCAGCGATTTACCTGATCTTCCTGCCATACAGGCAGAGCTGGGGATCCAGTCGTTGGTGTGTCCGGCCTGTTCCATCCAGCTACAGCAAATCCAGGCCTGGCAACTGGATAAGAATCGCTTAACCGCTTTGTTTTACTGTGAAATCCATGGCAAGGTCACGGCTAAGTGCCGTTTCAGGCGAAAACCACAGCAACGATACAGCGCCCATGTTATGATCAGGCTCGACCGCGATCAGGCACAGGATGCACTGTACCCTCAAGAGGCACGCCTGCCAGACCAAGCAGCGGGCGATCAGGATGAGGTGTATGTAACATGAAAATTCCGGCAGAACCAGGACCTGAAGACGCCTGTTATCTCGGTTTTGATATCGGCGGTACAAAATGCGCTGTTGTTCTGGGTTGTCGTATGGCCTGTAAAAAGGCAGGAGAGCAGGATCCACCTCGCGTACTGGGGCGGTATGAGCTTTCCACGCAGGGGGTGCCAGCCTCAGAATTGATTCAACAACTTATATCAGCTGCCAGAAAGCTCATTGCCAGCCTTCCGGCTGGCCTGCGGCCGCGCGGGGCTGGTGTGTCCTGCGGCAGTCCGCTGGACTCTCACCGGGGGTTGATCCTCTCGCCACCCAACCTGCCGGGCTGGGACCGAGTACCTATCGTCATGATGTTGAAACAAGCATTGAACATGCCGGTATGGCTGTTGAATGACGCGGACGCCGGCGCTTTGGCAGAATGGAAATTCGGAGCCGGCCAAGGCTGTTCAAGTATGGTTTTCCTGACTTTTGGTACTGGTTTTGGTGCGGGATTGATTCTGAACAGTCGCCTGTATTCTGGTATTGATGATGGTGCCGGTGAAATTGGTCATATCCGAATCAGCCCTACGGGTCCGGTCGGTTACGGTAAAGCCGGTTCTCTGGAAGGATTTTGCTCAGGCGGTGGCATCGCCCAGCTGGCACGCATGAGGGTACTGGAAAAGACGCAGATGGGGCAGACTGTCTCTTTTTGTGAGGCTGCCGGTGGACCGGAATACCTTACAGCCAGGATCGTGGGTGACGCTGCTGTTCAGGGTGATCCGCTGGCGAAAGCAATCCTTGCTGAATCAGGCACCTATCTGGGCAGAGGACTGGCGATTCTAGTCGATCTGCTTAACCCTGAACGAATCATCATTGGCAGTATCTTTGCCCGCTGCCAGCCATGGATTTGGCCGTCAGCGGCTGCTGTCCTACAGGCTGAAAGTCTGGAGCGGACATTTAGACGCTGCCGTGTCTATCCGGCTGGTCTAGGTGAGCAGATTGGAGATCTGGCTGCCCTTGCTATTGCCATGGAAAAAGAAAAGGAGTGCCAGGCAATATGAACAGTGAAGCGTTCCGGCAATTGATGCTGCTGGGCAAGAAAGATAAACGCTTTCAGCCTTTGCTCCCGGTGCTTGAACAGGCTGTTCAGCTCCTTATCGATTCCTTTGATCAAGGCGGGCGTCTGTTTTTGTGCGGCAATGGCGGTAGCGCGGCTGATTGTGAGCATATAGCGGGAGAACTCCTGAAAGGGTTTCAACGAAACCGGCCAATTGCAGAGGCTGACCGAAAGAGTGTCCTGGCCCGGATTTCCCGAAAGGATCCTTTTCGAGACGATTCCGCATACCTGGAAAACATAGAGTATATGCTGAAAAAACTGCAGCAGGGACTGCCGGCGATTCCACTGGTCAGTCAGGCCGCCATTAATTCAGCGATCGCCAATGACCTGGGCGCGGATTACGTTTATGCCCAGCAGGTGCTCGCCCTGGGG
>JAAYLM010000437.1 GCA_012521915.1 Oscillospiraceae bacterium
TAGTTCACACCCCAGAACCGGGTTGACTTGTTGAGTCCGGCTTCATCGAGATAACGGGCAGCTTCGGTGCTTATGCCGCTTACCTCATTGATCCTGTCCATGCGGACAAGCTCGGGATAACAGCCCAGCATGACGGCTGTTTCCATAAAGCAGGCGTGTCCTCCTTTCTTTTTTTTATCAACAAAATCCTGCAGTACGGAAAGGTCATCATCCGTTAGTTCCGGAAGTACCTCCCTGCCTTGCTGTCTGATCAGATCCAGCATATAAGCGGGATGGGCGAATTTACCGATCTGGTTGTAGAAAATCCGTACGGTATAGTCGATGCCTGAGCGGCGTGTACTACTGACAAATGTGTTGAGGAAGGCATTGTTGCCACCGTGGCTGTTAAACAGCATAATTTTGTCAAAGCCGTTACGGGCGATTTCACGGCATAATTCAATCATCAGCCACTGTTCAAGTTCAATCGTCAGCCGAATGCTGCCTTTATGGGTGGTAAGGCCCTGAACATCACCGAATGAAAAATCCGGAAAAACACAAACGTGTTCAATTTCAGCGGCTCTGCGCAAGATATAAGAAGCTTTTAGAATATCTGTGCCCACCGGCAGATGCTGCCCGTGCATTTCCAGGCAGCCGACAGGCATCACGCAGATTCCCTGCGATGCTTCAATGGCCTGTGCGAATTCCTCTTCGCGCATGTTTGCCCAGATCATGTTCATGTCAGCCTTTCTGATCCGTCCTGTTGCCTCAGTGTCCATCTTGTGTCTTGGACTATTCTGTCACCTGCAGTGTCAGCACCGCGCGCTTTTGGCAAGCGGTCTGCTCAGCAGAATCTATGGACAGCTGATTGACACCTTGTCGCAAAACAGGGATCTCACCGTCGGGCACCGGACTGGCCAGATGCTCGCCGCGCAGATTAAAGACTTCGCAGAAACCGTCCGGATGACATTCCAGGATGCTGCTGCCATGCAGGGAGACAGGGAATGTCACCTGTTGGCCGTTGATGGTAACCGTGGGATTGTGCAGCGTATTCTCCACAGGCGGAAGCAGTTTGATTGTTTTTAGCCTGATGCCGGTTTGCGTGACAGCGTTGGTCTTGATCTCCAAAAAAGCCAGCTGGCTGAAATCAACAAGGTTGCGATAGGCGTCATAGAATCGGCCTACATCACTGAAGACTTTGTATTCCATTTCGGTTCTTGGCCAGTCCGCGTGATCCGGCTCGGCGTTCTGGCTTTCGTAAAAGGTGAAAGAGCGCCATCCGGAAAAATCAACCTTGATGAAATAGTCCAGCTGCCCTTTTTTCCTGTCTTTAAGCCGATTGGCCAGCTGGATTCTGACGGTTGTGCCGCTGCCGTCACCATAGAGCCAAACACCTACACCGGTATGGCTGCTGGCTTCCGGAAGCCTCATCAGCCCGTCCGGCTTGTCCAGTTCATAGCATGCCTCGTTGGCGATGGGTTTGCTTTCATCGAAAACCTGCAGAACCAGAGCATCCGGATCATCATATGGCGCTGTGGTATACAGGGGTTCAATCCGGATAAATGGTTTCTGTGTCTTGAAGGCGTGGTCGCAGGTGAAGTGATTGCGTCTTTCAGTAAAGGCCTCTGCCCGGAAACGCCAGGTTTTGGCCTTGCGGAAGGTGTACCCCCCCTGGTCATCACACAATTTAAAAGCCTGTTCCGGAGCACGCAGCTGTGCTTTCATATCCGGGGACAGTGTCCGGGCTGCACGGGCATCGAGATACCGTTCAATGATGCGTGCGTAACGCTGCAGCATCGGGGTGTCTTTCTGCGCCATGACCGATGGCCGGCGTATGGACATGCAGCAGTCGGTTGCCAGCACTTTGGTGTAGAGATACTCAACTTCATCGCTCATCATGACTTTGGACTGCCAGCCATATGGCTCGCCGGGCTGATAAAGGTTCCACCAGCCCAGTTCTGGTGTGATGTACATGCGTTCGGCTGTCTGGTCGTTATAGCGGACATGCGCGTCAACAAAATCATTGTAGCCCCGGTTTCCCGAGTCCAGCGCACCATATCGCGAGCGCGCGTACCAGGACGCCGTGTATTGGGGGTTATAGCAGCAGTCAAAGACTGGGTCGGTTTTCAGATGCCGGAACAGCTCATTGATAAAAGCAATCGCATGGTACCAGGCATATTCATTGCCCTCCAACGCGAACACCCCGTCAATCGCGTCCAGATATATCATGTCAAAACCGCAGGTGTTGTAGAATTCCGCTGTGTTGCGGGCCACTTCATAAAACTGTTCAGAATCGGCGCGCGGGGCGACATATTTAAAGTATTCTTTGAGCTGACGAACCTTTACGCCGGCAGAGTGCGCCCCGGCCTGTGTACCTAAAGCGCCACGTTCACAGCCGGTAAAAGCATAAGGCTTCCCCTTGCGTACACCGCTGAAACGAACCAGCTCATGGCCAATTTTCAGGTAGGGAGAGCTGACCAGCCCATAATCGTAAATTTCAGCCACTTCGTCTGTTGGGCCTTCAACGACAATCTCGTCAACACCGGCATCAATGGAGGCGGCCAAGGTCAGCTCGCAGATCGCATCCAGATCTTCATGCGGGACAGGTGTCAGATAATGGCTGTTGTGTCCCACAAAAAAGGTATACGGGTGCAAACCGACCTGGACACCATGTTCATGGAACCTGTCGATGACCTTTTTGAAATCAGGAAGTCCGTTGGGGTAGATATCCGTGTTGACGACAAAATCTCCCTGTCTGTAGGACGCGCCCTGATGAATTCCCGCCTGGGATATTCCCAGTTTTTTCATGAGGGCACAAACTTCGTCGACTTCTTCCAGTCTAACGGCTGAAAGGGTCGTGTAGGTGCGGCGGGCATCCTCGCAATCCAGGGCGTAAGCGCCGCCTTTTTTCGATTTGGGCAGCTCGCCGTCGGGGATCTCGTCAGTGACGCGTTTCATTATGCTTCTGATTTTACTGTCATGAGCGCCGATGACAGCTGCCTTAACGGGGTATTTACTGCGGGTTGTACCCAAAAGCCCGATATGGGTATATCCTTCCGCACGCAGCAGATTATTGCGGCCGGGATGTTCAACCATTCGTGTCGCTGCGGTCATCCCCATCAGGGTGGTTGTAAAGCAGAGGTTGCTTTGCGCATCCGTCACGTATGGCTGGTAATCTATGTCCGTCTCAATATTGACAAAAGCCAGCGAATGGAAGTCGTCACTGGACAGATTTTTGAGGGTGAAGGTCACAAAGTCTGCTTTCTCTGCAATTTCCAGCACCATCACCAGATTATTGTCAAAAGTCACAGTAAGCAGCGGCGGATCATACGAAACAGAACGGGGACGATGCTGTTGTCGCTCCTGGTCTGTCAGCAGCGCGCAGAATCCCTCGCGAATTAGATTGCGGCCGGTTGCCAGATCCACAAAGGAGACATTCCGGCCATCATCGGCAATGGTGTAGGTAAAGGACGCTGTTTTCAGGTGAATGGCCATGAGCATTTCTTTCTGTGTCATCAGGGACACGGCCTGCCATGATCCTTACCGGCAAGGCGTTGAGCGTCCGGAACTGACCTGAAACAGGCAGTCCCGTCTCAGATCAGCTGGACATGCGCTTGTCCATCATGCGCTGTGCGTTTTCATAGAAAAGGCGCATGTTGTCCAGCTCCTGCCGCAGACTGGCCTCACGATCTTTCAGGTTGCTTTCTATGGAATAATAACCGTCATAGCCTGCTGCGATGAGTATGCGAAAAATCTTTTCAAAGGGGATGATGCCCCGGCCGATATCGGCATTCTGTAAAAAATCACCTTCTCGGGTCATTTTCCAGCCCGGCCCGGGATCAGGTCCATTTCCTGATTTATAGAAATAGTCTTTGACATGGACATGGCAGATGTGTGGTGCGAAGCGGCCAACGAAGGCTTCGGCAGTCTCATTGGCATAAAGGATATTGCCCAGATCGGCGACCAGTCCCAGATTGGCATGGTCAACACCATGGAGCAGACGGTCAAAAGGCTCGGAACCGTTCATGTAAAACCCTTGGTCTTCACAGACACATTTAACATCACGGCCAGCGGCATAATCGCAAAGCTCGTGTACAGCCAGGATAATCCGGTCCAGGATCTTGTAAAAAGGCACCACTTCAAAACGATGTTTCAGTCGGGGGAAAAGAGTGAAATGTAAATATGGCGAACCTGCCGCGGCGGTGACATCAATGTACTGCTTAAGGCGATGGATCTGCTCACTGTTGTCTGCTCTGGACAGGTCTGCCCCGACTGACAGACAGCTGACAGCCAGGTTGATGTTCCTGGCCTCCTGGGCGATGTACCGGGCTGCGTCGACATCCGGTTCTGCCAGTTCGTGACGGTTAA
Source organism: Oscillospiraceae bacterium (assembly GCA_012521915.1). Classification (GTDB taxonomy): domain Bacteria; phylum Bacillota; class Clostridia; order Saccharofermentanales; family UBA5734; genus JAAYBY01. The sequence continues at coordinate 4,345 of JAAYLM010000437.1, forward strand.
AAAGCTCAATGGCATCAAAGCCCATGCCCTTGACAGTTGTGAGCATGGCCAGATAACCGCCGGAGCCGTCTGAAAGGGAAAATAAACTGGTTTTCATGTTCAGCCTCCCCGTATCAGGATTCCTGGCCAGGCTTTTGGCCGGCTATCATCTGGAAAGCGTTGACAATCAACGCTTCCAGATTGGTCATGAAGATGTCCGTTGATTTAACATAGGCATGCAGATCGGCGATCACGCCCTGTTGGGCCATGGCACGGATATATGAATGGCGCATCTGCTCCGGATTACCGCTGGCAAAGCGAAAGCAGGGGAAGCGGGTACTGCCGCTGATACGGATTGGCAGACCTGTTGTGTCTGATGCTCGCTGCCAGGCCTCGACAAGGCGTTTTCCGACAACTTCTAGACGCCTGTAAGCGTCCGCCGGCGTATCCAGCACCGCCAGGGCTGATGCAACAGCCGGACAGGACGGTTGGCGCCAGGACTGGCTGGCCAGAGCCTGCCAGACCGGTTGTGCGGCCACAACCACGCCGATAGCATAGCCATTGGCGGCTGACGCACCATAAATCAATGCATCCGGATCTGGCAGAATCCTGCTGGCTGAGTTGAGCGGATGGCGGAATCCTGAATGCCGCTCATCATAGATGACGTTGACTCCGTGTTCACGGGCGGCCTGGACGGCCGCCCGCAAAAAGGCGTCGTCTCGAGTAAAAAAACCATCGACAACAAGATACAGTGCTGCTGGTCTTGTAGCCAGTGCTGCCGTCAGTGCAGGCAGATCACCATAAGTGCAGCGTGTTCCCTCGATACCCTGGCCGGATACAGCATCATCCGGCACGCAGAAAACCGTGCCTTGCCGGCCGGTTCCGGATGCGGTTGCTGCCGAGACCAGCTCCAGTGCGTCATCTGCAGTCGCTGTCACAGCAACGCTCTCAGACCAAACATGTAAGGCCTGCAGCCTGCGGGCATATTCATCACTGTGTGTCTTGCCGGGCAGGCAGCAAGCCAGTTCTTTGCGGGCTGCAGCCATCGTCGCGTGTTCCCGGAATCCGAGCGGGCAGTCACGGGCTGCAGGTGAAGCCAGATCGGTGTAAGGTGTGTTCTGCGCGTCATACAGCAGGGAAAACACGCCACTCGTTGGCTCCGGCTGACTGTCTTCGTTCAAATTCTGCGTATAGCGGGTCTGCTCATACCGGCAGCACTCCGGATCCGGTCCGCTGCCATCGTCTTTCAGGCGATAGACCCAGGCGGCGTTGTTGTAGAAGATATCAGCCAGATCATCTTTGCCCAGTCCCCACTGGTCCGCGGCGGTCAGAAGGCTGAGCATGCATTCTGTATTAAATTCGTACGTTGTGGTTATGTATTCTTCTGTAGCAAAGTGGATGGTGTAGTCTATTCGGTTTTCGAAAATACACATGAGCCCGTTACCGCTGCTGTGGATTTTTCCCAGCAGGGTGCCCAGGGGCAGGTCGCTGCCGTACATAAGGCGTTTGGGTCCGAAATACTCCAGGATGTAGTTGGTGGAACCTGATTCACTGATACCGGAACTGTCAAACCAGATGTTGGGATAACCACAGATGTGAGGCAGCCCTTTGCGCAAATTCTCTACATTGTGGCCAAGGGCGTTGTGGGCCAGGATCAGGCGCATATTGGGGTATTTTTCACAGTAGCTCTGGATCAAACGGTAGTTTTTGGGATCGCTGAGGGCTTCCCGCTCGCGTGCAATGTGCAACATGACGGACAGATGGTGGCGATCGGCCAGTCTGGCCATCCATTCAGGGAAAAACTGGTCAAACGTGCTGGCCCAGCGGTTGGGGCTGTAGCGGAAATAGGGTTTTAAAGAGGTGATGACCGGATGATCCCGTATCAGTTGTTCGGTCTTGTCCTGATCATCTTCCGGCTTGATCAGGTGGGCCACGGCGAAGCCTGTATAGCGCGCGACTTCGCTGCGTACAAACTCATTCAGCGAATCGGCTTGTTCCGGATTGACGATGCGCGGCATGATCATTGCTCCGGCCAGACGGCTGGCACCGGCCAGTTTTCCCATGGCCTTATGCCAGAAAGCGACATCGGAATGCTGTTCATTTCCGACAGCGTCCTTTTTGCCAGAACCCGGACCCAGATGGCAGTGGCAGTCAAAGAGGCGATCCGGCAGCCGCGACTGCATGTCCAGCCACAAGGCCTGTTCAAGCTCCGGTCTGTAAAAATACTTATCCATGGCAAGCATCTCCCTTCGTTTGTGTTTCTTCTGCTGGCAGATTGCTATCGCAGGCATTCCTGGCATCCTGCAGCCAGGCCAGTGTGTCTGCTTTGTACCAGGTATCAGGGTCTTCTGCGAACCATTTCAGACCATGATCGACCATGTCCCGGACATTAACGCAGAGGATGGTGGCCTCGTTGCAGAGCGTCTTGCGGATCAGACCTGATTCATCGAGTTTTTGTTGAAGCTGCTCGGCATCATGAAACGGCCACACCAGACCTTCATGGTCTTCAAAACGGGCAAAATTCCAGATCCGGTTTTTCAACCGATCGCGATCCTCCGGATTGCTGATTTTAGCCAGTGCCTCGTCAACAACGATGTATTCCATAAAATGCTTAAAGGTGTTCTTGCGCATGCTCACGCCCAGGAAAACCACTTTAGCGTTCTGATCATACATTTTCTGCCAGGGTGAGGAACGGGAAAACGCATAATCTCCGAAGATGCCATAACGCGGTCCGAAGGCCGTATGCCCGGTCGTCAGCTCGTAAGCGCGTCTGCCGCGCGCGGCAACGGAGTGGGTTGCCTGATCGCTGCGGTACACGTTGGGCAGTTTACGGAAGTATTCGGTCAGGTAACCGACATCGGAGGGTTTGTCCAGATGCCAGGTTTCATAGCTTCGCGTGAAATCATTCTGGCAAAGTGTGGGGAAAACCAGCGTTCCTTCCTGACCCAGCACAGCCTCAAAAGCGGCAATGACGCTCTGTGCCCCATGCTCTACTTTTCCCAGGCTACTTAAAGATGAGTGTACCAGTACGATATCTCCGGCTTTGATCCCCAGCTGCCGGAGTGACGCTTCAATATCTGCCTGCCGGACGATCGGGACAAAAATCTGATGCAGCAGATACTGGGTGTTCAGCACTTTTTCTTTGAAGCTGCTTTCGGTATAGTAGTAATGGTTGCTGGCTTCGAATCCGATGCGGGAATCCTTCTGGATGATCTGCCACATGGCTGCAGCAAGGTCGCCCTCCTGGCGGATCACATCCTGAATCAACCCTTTTCTGATGAAGCCGTTGTAGGCTTCAACGTCGGCTTCGTCCGGGATGGCATCGCGCAGCTGCACATAACGTGCCTGCAGCAGGGTGCTTTTAAAATGGATCCAGGCTGCGCGGGCGACTCGCTTGAGCTCTTCAAGACGAGGTTCCGAAGGAGCCTTTTCCAGCAGATCGAGTCCTTTTTCCCAGTCGGTACATAGCTTTGCCAGCTGGTTGATAAACACATCCTCCGGATAGATGCTCCGCCATGATTTCAAGTCATCATAAGGGAAACCGATCATCGTAGCGCTGTAACCGGAAGGCCGTGGCAGAAGCAGGTTCATCGGCCCGTAATTCTGAGGACAGCGATATAGGACGCCGACATGAAAGGGGAACGAGCGGAAAGCCTGGCTGAAAAGTGTCTGCGCGGTTTCAGCGATATCACTTGACGCGTGTGTGCCGGATGCCGTCTTGTCATCCCAGTAATAGCGGGCTGCCAGGGCCAGGTTGGCGGAAGGATAGCCGCCCAGCGTCCAGCTGACCATCAGGGCGCTTACACCGCAGCTGTAAAGATTGTCCAGGTGCTCACGGACGAGATCGATGACTGGCAGATAGGGCACAGCCGAACACTCCCAGGTGTTGTTCA
>JAAYLM010000438.1 GCA_012521915.1 Oscillospiraceae bacterium
CGATGTCTGCCAAATAACGCCAGTGTGTATTTTATCATAGAACAATCAAGCCGCCTATGGTTTTGCGAAAAATGACTTTGCCAATCTTGCTGAATGTAACAGCGCTTGACTGCTTGAGGGCTCTCTGCCGAAATCATTGAAACAGCACATCTGCATGATGGCTGTTTTTTCTTGACAACCGGGTTATCACCAAAATAATCGGATGCACTTTTAATCTTATTATCGTTAATGACAAACAATTGTCATTAATTGTCATGCTGCGGCCTTTATGACGATCTTTTTGCTTGGATTTGCAGTTATTTGTCTTTATCATTTCCTGCCGAACATTATTATTTCGAACTTTATGCTGTCAAGACATGATAATATTAGCTGACATGCATATTGACAATCCACTGATTTATGCTTGAATATAATTGTAACGATATCGGTAAAGAAATGAGTATGTTTCCATATCGTGCATGAAAAATAGATTGTGGGGAATGTAATATGAAAAGCACAGTATTTCCTGTTCACACAGATAACGAATTGAAACTGCCATTCTATGTTTTTAGCATTGGACTGGATTACGTGCAGGAACACATTATACGGAATGCGGGATATCCCTGCTATCAGTGGATTCAGTGCCGCAGCGGCTCTGGGCGGCTGATTATGGGTGAACAGGAACTCCTTGTTTCTGAAGGGCAGGGCATCTTCCTGATGCCAGATGAACCCCATGAATACTATGCAGAGTCCGATGAATGGATTGTCGACTGGATCGGCCTGATGGGTCCGGGCACCAGCCACTTTTTAACAGAGATCGCTGGCTTGACGCGGTCGGGTGTCTATTATGTCAACCAGCTCGAGCCACTGCGTCAGACACTTGAGGAAATGGTTGCTGTTGAAAAAGCACAATCACCATTGTGCTCACTCGATCTATCGGTTTTAACTTACAAATTCCTGATGCAGCTGCATCAGCTGGTTTCGACAACGAGCACCAACAGCCTGACAAACCGATATAGCCGCCTGACACCTGTTCTCGAGTATATTGACAGCCACTATGCCGAAGCCATCACGCTGAAGGACCTTTCAGATCTCCTGGGTGTAACCCCGCAGCACCTGTGCACCTTGTTCCGTAAAATCATGAATACCCGCATTTTTGAGTATATCAATCTTGTGCGTATCAAGAAAAGCAAAGAGTATCTGCTTGGTCAATCAAGCCTGCCCATCCGTGATGTCGCCCATGCGAACGGGTTTGAAGATGTCAGTTATTTTTGCTACATTTTCAAACGTATAGAAAAGATCACGCCTGGTGATTTCCGCAAACGCTACATGCGCAGCTGATGCTTCGTATGCACTGTGTGCCGCAAAGCCAGCTTGATCCTGCTGTCTGCTCCTGAAAAAACCCCGCGTCATTCTAAGTGACGCGGGGTTCTTGTTATGGCAGAGGTTCTTTCAGCAGTCTATTTCTGTCCCAGGTGCGTATCGTCAGCAAGTGCTGCTTGTGCGGCAGCCAGACGGGCGATCGGCACACGAAACGGGGAACAGGAAACATAGTCAAAGCCAAGTTCGTGACAGAATGTTATCGATGCGGGATCGCCACCATGTTCGCCGCATATACCCAGTTTGATATGGGGACGAGCCTGGCGGCCCAGATCTGTGGCAATCCTCATCAGTTTACCTACACCTGCCAGGTCAAGGCGAGCGGTCGGGTCACTCTCGAAGATCTTTCTGCTGTAGTACGTATCCAGGATCCTGCCGGCATCATCGCGTGACAAACCATAAGTCATCTGTGTCAGGTCATTGGTGCCGAAACTGAAAACCTCAGCGGCTTCGGCTATCTCGTCTGCGGTCAGCGCCGCACGCGGAATCTCGATCATGGTGCCGACGGTGTAGGTCAGATCGACTCCGGCTTCCTTAATGATCTCATCCGCTGTTTTTGTGATGATGGACTTGACAAAACGCAGTTCCGCGGCATCGCAGATCAGGGGAACCATGATTTCCGGGATCACAGACATGCCGTTGTGATTGACCGCGATGGCTGCCTCAATAATGGCCCGTGTCTGCATTTCCGCGATTTCCGGATAAGTAACCGCCAGACGGCAGCCACGGTGGCCCATCATGGGATTGATCTCATGGAGACTGAAAATGATATCACGCAATGCCTCAAAGGACAGGTCCAACTCTTGTGCCAGCTCTTTGATCTCCTGGTCAGCCTGGGGCAGGAATTCATGCAAAGGCGGATCCAGCAGCCTGATGGTCACCGGCATCCCGCGCATTACTTCGAAGAGGCTGACAAAGTCATCCCGCTGCATGGGCAGGATTTTTTCCAGCGCAGCACGCCGTTTGGCCTCATTTTCAGCCACGATCATCTGACGGAAAGCGAAGATCCTGTCTTTTTCAAAGAACATGTGCTCGGTACGGCACAACCCGATGCCTTCTGCCCCCAGTTCGACCGCTTTCGCGGCATCCCGTGCCGTATCGGCATTGGTGCGGATTTTCAGCTTGCGTTCTTCATCAGCCCAGGCCATGATGGTGGCGAAATCACCAGAAAGGCTGGCGTCCGTCGTAGGCAGCAGCCCGCTGTAAACGGATCCTGTCGTACCATCCAGAGAAAGAAAGTCTCCTTCATTGATGCGCTGACCGTCTTTTGTCGTGAAAAAACGACCTTTCTCATTGATCATCAGCTCCGAGCAGCCAGACACACAGCATTTGCCCATCCCGCGGGCAACGACAGCCGCGTGTGAGGTCATACCGCCGCGACCGGTCAGGATACCCTGTGACGCGTTCATGCCTTCAATGTCTTCCGGCGATGTTTCCAGGCGAACCAGGATGACTTTCTCTCCACGGACAGCAGCTTCCGCCGCGTCCTTGGCATTGAAATACACCTGACCGCCTGCTGCTCCGGGAGAAGCCGGCAAACCACGGGCGATAGAAGCAGCTGATTTCAAGGCCTTCGGTTCGAAGGTCGGATGCAGCAAGGCATCCAGCTGTTTGGGATCAATCTTCAGAAGCGCTTCTTTTTTGGTGTTCATCCCTTCGGCGACCAGATCAACAGCGATCTTCATGGCTGCAGCAGCTGTCCTTTTGCCATTGCGTGTCTGCAGCATGAAAAGCCGGCCGCGTTCTATGGTGAACTCCATGTCCTGCATATCCTTGTAGTGCTGTTCAAGCTTGTCAGCGATTTGGCAGAACTGCTCATAGACATCTGGCATGACGTCATTCAAATGATCAATGGTCTGCGGTGTGCGGATGCCGGCTACAACATCTTCGCCCTGGGCGTTCATCAGAAACTCGCCATACAGTTTCTTTTCGCCTGTAGAGGGATTGCGTGTGAAAGCAACGCCGGTTCCTGAGGTTTCACCCATGTTGCCATAAACCATTTCCTGGACATTGACAGCGGTGCCCCAGCTTGCTGGAATATCGTTCATACGACGGTATATGATAGCCCGCTCGTTGTTCCAGGAACGGAAGACAGCCTTAATGGCTTCGATCAGCTGCTCCCTGGGCTCCTGGGGAAAAGGTATGCCCTTGATGTCTTCATAAAGTTTCTTAAAACGGCGCACGACTTCTTTCATGGCATTAGCATCAAGGTCCGTATCCAGGCTTGCACCGGTTTCTTCTTTAACCTCGTCGAGCACCGCTTCGAACTTGTCCTTCGGCACTTCCATGACCACGTCGCTGAACATGGCGATAAAACGGCGGTAGCTGTCATAGGCAAAGCGCTCGTTGTCGGTCAGTTTGGCCAGGCCTTGAACAACCGTGTCATTCAAGCCAAGGTTCAGGATGGTGTCCATCATGCCCGGCATGGAAGCCCGTGCACCCGAACGAACTGAAACCAGCAACGGATCATCCACATCTCCAAACTTCTTGCCGATGATACGCTCTGCTTTTTCCAGGGTCTGGAAGATTTCATCTTCAATAGCTGTACTGATCGTCTCGCCATCCTGATAATAGCGCATGCAGGCTTCCGTTGAAACGGTGAAGCCGCGCGGCACAGGCAGGCCCAGCCCTGTCATCTCAGCGAGGTTTGCTCCTTTACCGCCAAGCAGGTTGCGCATTGAAGCCTTTCCTTCAGAAAACATATAAACGAATTTTTCCATAAACATTTCCTCCTTTATATCGCTTCAGCCCGGTTCCGGGCCACGTCATCTTATTCTAACCCGACCGTCCCGCCCCGAGTACGTTTACCGATCCAGCTGTTCACTGAAATAGGCTGACAACCCGGCTATCGGCAGGCGAACCTGCTGCATGCTGTCCCGCTCGCGGATTGTGACACACTGGTCTTCAAGGCTGTCAAAATCAAACGTCACACAGTAAGGCGTACCGATTTCATCCTGCCGACGATAGCGCTTGCCGATCGACTGCCGGTCATCGAAGGTGCACATCCATTTTTTGCTGAGCTGCTGGAAAATCTTTTCCGCTTCATCTGCCAGTTTTGCAGAAAGTGGCAGGACAGCGACTTTATATGGCGCAAGGCGCGGATCCAGATGCAACACCGTACGCACATCATCGTCTCCCACCGGTTCCTCAGTATAGGCACTGCAGAGAAAGGCCAGTGTAACGCGATCAGCGCCAAGGGAAGGCTCAATCACATAGGGGACATAC
>JAAYLM010000439.1 GCA_012521915.1 Oscillospiraceae bacterium
CAGCAAAGCAGCCAGCGGTGTAATCAGCAACGTGCGGCCCAGGCCGCCCATCAGCCAGCGCCAGCGGTCCTCCTTGATGAAGTTGTTGTAAAAATTGGTGCGGATCCGGGCCAGCCATTCCAGCTGCAACCCCAGCTGATCCTGAAAAACGACCAGACAGACAAACGCGGCGAAGAGCCCGGTGGCCATGACGCTCATGGCCACCGTCACCTGCCGTTTGTTGTCGCAGGAAGCCGGTTTCATGGATCTGCGCCCGGTCCGGATCATTCTTTAACGCTGGTCTTGCGGATCACGACCACCTGGGAAGCGTCGACATAAGGGATGGAGAAATCAACGTTGACCTGGCGTTCTTCTGTGATGGTCATGCCTGCGGCGATGGCCTCGATACGGCCGCCGGAAAGGGCGGTGATCAGGCTGTCAAAAGGCAGGTCCTCAACCTTGAGTTCTTTGTCCAGCTGTTTGGCGACACGGGCCATGATGTCGATGTCGACACCGATGATGTCCTGGCCGCTGACATACTCGTAAGGGGCAAAACCCGGTTCCGTGCCGATAACAAAGGTTCCGCCGGCAGCGCCGCTGTTGAAATCAGGGGCTGAACCCTCTTCTTCTTCATGGTCCGTAAAGGAAGCGGCCAGAGATCCGTCTTCCTTCATGGTCGTAATGACGGTGTTAACCACTTCCAGCAGTTCGCTGTTGCCCTTCTGGACGGCAATGGCATACTGCTCCGGCTCAAAACCGACATCAATCTGGGTCAGATCTTCATTGGTGCGCAAAAACGAATCCGCCGTATCACGATCCATGATGATGCAGTCGATCTTGCTCTGTTTCAGAGCAGTGATGGCGTCTACATAGCGGGTGTAGCGTTCCACTTTGCCAGCCTCGACGTTGCTGGTGGCAATGGTGTCACCGGTGGTGCCCATCTGGACACCGATCACTTTGCCGGCGAGATCCGCCTGGCTGCCAATCTTGATTTTTTCTTCACTGCTGCAGGCTGCGACACCCAGAAGCAGCGTCATAGCCAGCACCAGTGCCATCAGTTTTGCTAATTTTTTCATGATTATGTCCCATCCTTCATTCTTGCGCGGCCGGCCATGCCGGAAAAGCGGCGCCATTCGCGTCTATTTTTGATACCATGCATATTTATACAATAAAACGCCGGCTGTGACAACTATTTCCCAGCCATACCGGCCGTGATAAGATTTGCTATAATAACGGAAGAACAGTCGGCAGTGCCTGAGCGACGGCCGTCAGGCCGGCGCGGCGCAGCTGCCGGGAAAGTCAGGCTGAAGACCATGGGCTTGCAGCCACAATCAAGCCACCTCACAGCCATCGCTGCATGGATAGGCAGGACCAGCCGACGATCCATGCTGATGTTGTTTTGTTTGCTGTCTTTGATTTTTGTTGCCTCCTGCCAGGAGCAAATCGCGGCCAGGCCCGGCACAATCGACGCCGGCCAGCAGCCGGAAGCCTACGCCGGCCAGGCTGGCGAACTGGCCAGGAACGGCAACCTGCACCAGGGTAATTTCGTGATCTACTGCAGCAGTAGCTGGCTGGTCACTGCCCGGGACAGCCAGATCGCGCGGCTGGAACAGCCAGGCAATACAGTGTCATGGCTGACCGGCCTTAAAGGCAGCCGGCTGGCCAGCCATGACCGCTGGCTGTTCTACAGCGGAGCGACCGCGGGCAGCAGCACTGTGCGCAAAGTCATGCCTGACGGCAGCAACGATGTGCGTATCAGCAGGGCTTCCTGCCAATACCTGATCGCCGACAGTCAGCACCTTTATGCGATCCTCAACGACAGCGGCCAGGTGGTGCGTTTCAATCACGACGGAACCGGACAGCAGATACTCTTCGAGGGCCGAGCCACTGAGATGATTTATACCC
>JAAYLM010000063.1 GCA_012521915.1 Oscillospiraceae bacterium
CATATGTGTTCCTCCTGTAATCAGTCTCGCCTGTCTCAGGCAGTGCGTTAAAGCGACATTTAAAAAGCCCGGACAATGCGGTCACCGGGATATATTATCATCGCATGGCGGCCTTGTCAATGAAAATTACAGGATCATAAGGGCAAACGGCAGAAGCAGGATGCTGTAGCAAAGGCTCTGGAAAAAGCTTGCAGGCCAGCGACCACCCAGAACATGACTCCCAGCGTGCCCGCCGTATGTCCCCCAGACCAGTAAAAAGGCGGCAGGCAGTACCGGCCAGGCAGATGAAAATCCGCGCACCAGCAGAAAAAACAGGCAAATAATCCCCCAGACAAGGTTGCTGAACCCCATTGGCTGTTTATCGGCCGGCCGTGTCCGACTGTCCGCGCTGCAGGTGCACGAACCGGCAAGTCCGGCGGGGCCAAGGGAGAGATTCAGAAGCACAAGCATGGCCAGTAGCATCTCAGCCTCCATGGACTGCCCTGCTATTGGCAGGAGACGGATGCAGATGAATAGCATCAAGGGCACTGCCAGGAGCAACAGCCACATAGCCAGGCGCACCACGAGACCGTATTGCCTGATGCTGGCCCGTTCCGGTAAATGACCTGCAGGGCGCGCTACAAGAACACGCCAGAGGACATGTATCCAGCCACATATGCCGGGCACCAAAAGCACAAGGGCAGCCGGCCAGCTGATGGATTGCGGCATGAGACGTCTCAGCAGAATGCCCGGCAAAACCGCTATGATCAGCGCGGCTATCCAAAAGAACATCGATGTGAGCCGGCCTGGCACCATGGCGGGCTGGTCGTGTTCTGTAAGGTTTGCTGCCATCGGACGGTGCCAGTGAAACAGCAGGGGCACCATAAGCAGCAGGCAAATGGCCAGCACCGGGTATAACAGGCTGGCTACGGCCTGGCGCACCACTGAAGCAGTAAGAAGAACAGCCTGACTGTCACCTGCACGCTCCGCCAGCTGTACGGCCAATTCCGCTACGGCAAACGGATCCGTAAGCAAAGGCAGCAGTGGCAGGGCAGCAATAAGCGTCAGGCTGACCCGGCCATCGACGGTCTGCCATGTGTTGACCACAGGTCGGTCGGAAACGGATCGACCCGGGAAAAGGGTCGCGTCCTCACCTGTCAGCAGGTTGAAAAATGCGCGGGCGGAGTCACTGTCTTCTTCTCCTGCCAGCATAATCAGGCGACCATCGCGTCGCCAGCCGGCAAGCGGTACAGCCGGCAATGACGCTTGCGGCGATGACAGCAACAAAACCATGCCGGCAACATCGGACGGCTGCAGAAGGCTCAGTGCATGCGCAGCTCGTCCGGGAGGAACCACAACCCACAGCTCAGATGCGTCGCAGCCACAAAGGTTTGCCATGCGCGAAAGTGTCTGCTTAAACCCGCTGCTGCCTGTGGCTGCGTCCATCAGAATCTGGTCATTCTCCAGCAAAGCAACAGATAATGCGGCGTTGGCAAAACCGGCATCGGCCAGCACTTTTCTGGTCAGCCATTCATCGCCTGACACATCCGAATCTGTCTTAAGAAAAAGCAAAGAAGGCCGGCCATCGCCTGCTGCGGATGACGCGTCCAGAAATTCCGGCGCTCCGGCGATGGCAGCCCTGAGAGGCCAGACCAGCCATACGGCTAGGCTGATGAACAAAGCCGCACCTGCCAAAACGAGGATAAGCTGGCGTGAAAGGCCTGGCTGTCCTGGCTTCTTTCGACGTTCGGCTGCCCTTGCAGACGCCATCATGAAAGGCCGCCGCCGGGCCGGGCATAGGCTTGTGCCGTCCTGACCGCATGATGCCAGACCGAACGTCGTTCCTGGCGCGTTTCATCATTCATTGCGGGCTGAAACACCTTGTCTGTGCGTCTTGCCGCCGCAGCTGCCTGGCAGTCAGGCCAGACACCGGCAGCCAGCCCCGCCAGACAGGCTGCGCCAAAGGCTGTTGTTTCGACCATTTGTGGCCGATCAACAGCAACCCCGCTAAGATCGGCTTGAAACTGCATCATGACATCGCTGACGCTGGCACCGCCATCGACACGTAAAACCGGTATCGCACACCGTGCGTCTTTTTGCATGCATTCCAGAACATCCAGGCTTTGTTGCGCGATCGCCTCCAGGACAGCACGGGCAATCTGCTGCCGCCCGCTGCCTCTGGTCAGCCCGGCCAGCATTCCACGGGCATCCATGTCCCAGTGGGGTGCGCCCAGACCGGTGAAAGCCGGCACAAACGTTACACCGCCACTGTCCGATACTTGTTCTGCCAGCCGGTCACATTCCTGGGCACTGCTGATCAAGCCCAGGGTATCGCGCAACCACTGGATAGCAGAACCAGCTTGAAAAACACTGCCTTCCAGAGCGTACCTTAGGCCGTCGCCCAGATCCCAGGCCACGGTTGACAACAACCCGTGCTCAGAGCGAACGGGTTCGCTACCTGTGTACATAAGGATAAAACAGCCGGTTCCGTAGGTGTTTTTTGTCATGCCCGGAGCAAAACAAGCCTGACCGAATAAAGCAGCCTGCTGATCGCCGGCGATGGCGCACAAAGGCAGCCCGCCCGGCAAAAAAGCTGGATCAATATGCGTGATCCGCCCGCTGGTCGGCACAATCTCCGGCAGCATGCTGCCGGGTATGTCAAATGTCTTGAGCAAGACATCATCCCAAGCCCCTGTTCGCAGATTCATCAGCATGGTGCGTGAGGCATTGCTGACATCCGTCACATGGCGTGTTCTTCCTGACAGATTCCAAACCAGCCAGCTATCCAGAGTACCGGCCATAAGCTGCCCTTTTTCAGCTCTTGACCGCAGATCCGGCTTTGTTTGGAGCAGCCACATAAGCTTCGTTGCGGTAAAATATGCATCGATAACCAGTCCGGTTCGCTCTCGGATGTCCGCTTCATAGCCCGATGCTTTCAAATCAGCACAGATATCAGCGGTGCGGCGGCACTGCCAGACAATTGCCGGATATACCGGACGCCCCGTCTCCCTGTCCCAGACCACCAGTGTCTCCCGCTGGTTGGTCAGGCCGACTGCCGCGATCTGACCGGCCCGGACAGCAGACCGGGCCAGTGTTTCCCGGGCAACGTCGACCTGCACCTGCAGGATTTCCTCGGGATCGTGTTCAACCCAGCCCGGTTGCGATATGACTGCCTGAATGCTTGCTGCGCGCTGCTGACAGCGTTTCCGCATTCATCAAAAAGGATCGAGCGGCAGCTGGTTGTCCCTGCATCCAGAGCCAGCAGGTAAGTCCCCATATCTACAAGCCTCCCTAGCCATAAGATAAAACAGCAACTGGCTGTTTCCGGCTTGGTGTTGATGCCATTATACCATTGCACAAGCCAATGTCCTGCGCCCTTTCAGGCAATAAAGCCAAACACAGACATCCAGGCGGCTGTGCAGCCTGGATAACTGTGTTGCCTCTGTGGAAACTCTTTCGCTATAGGTTATTGTTTTTGGCAAACCCGCAAGGTGCCTGCAGTGTTCGCCCACTGCGCCGCATTCAAATGCCTTCCTGAGGCTCCGGAGACGGGGGTTCAGCAGCTTCCGCTGCTTCCAGCGCTTCAAAGTATTTCTGCATGACAGCACTGGAAAGTTTCTCCCTGAATTCGGAATTTATGGGATGGACGATATCTTTAAATTCTCCATCCTGGGTCTTGCGGCTGGGCATGGCAATAAAATATCCGTTGTTACCTTCGATCACTTTTATGTCGTGCACGACAAAAGAATGGTCGAAAGTCACAGAGACAATTGCCTTCATTTTTCCTTCGCTTCCCATTTTCCGGATTGTGATGCTGGTGATCTCCATGGTGTTGCCTCCACTCTGTGTATGGTGTCGGTTATGGGTCGAACAGAAACAGCCGAATCCGTGTACCTTGTACAATAGATTATAGCATTTTCTGCAATTATTTACATTAATATGCCCTATTTACTATTTGTTTGATGTAACTGAAGCAACAGATCAACCTGTAAAATTTACTTGGCACCGCAGGCAAATGCATACGCGTGTGATACAATAGGTCAGAAAGGAAGGTGCACGCCGTATGAATGACTGGCAGCTGCCCAAAGCCGGTTCCCGCATCTTTTTTGTTGGTATCGGAGGAATCAGCATGAGTGGCCTGGCTGAATTGGCACAGGCAGACGGATTCGTTATTGCAGGTTCTGACCGCCATCTCACGCAGCGCACTGCCCATCTGGCAGCCAAAGGCATCCAGTTGTACGAAGGACACAGCGCCAATTGGATCGACCGGTTTCAGCCGGATCTTCTCGTGCATACAGCTGCTGTGCACGCCGACAATCCTGAGTGGCAGCGTGCCCTGGAGCAGGGCATTCCTGTCATTGACAGGGCCAGTTTTCTGGGTCTGATCAACCGCACATACCCGCGTGTCATCAACATATCCGGTACACATGGCAAAACAACAACAACGGCCCTCTGCGCCTTGATGCTGATTGAAGCAGACCTTGATCCGGCTGTACATCTGGGTGCTGAGCTGCGGCAATTCCACGGCACGGTCCGCACCAGCCAGAAAAGGGAGATTATGGTTTCGGAAGCGTGCGAATATATGAACAGCTTCCTTAGATTCCACTCCACAACAGCTGCAGTGCTGAATATCGACTATGACCATGTTGACTGTTTCGCCGATCTGGACGATGTAGTCCGGTCTTTTACCGCTTTCACTGACCGTCTTCCCGACGAAGGCCTTCTGATTATGCCGGATTTTGACAGACAGGTCATGCGCATGCTGGAAGCCCTGTCCCTGAAGCGGCAGGAGCAGAAGCGCTCCCTGCCCCGCCTGGTCTTTTTCGGAATTGAAGATACAGCGGCTGAGCAGGCTCTGGTTGATCTGCCGTTGGCAATAGACATTTCCGCAACATACAACGGTCGTGACCTTCATTACCAGCAGGGAATGCCCTGTTTCACCCTCTGTTACCAGGGAGAGCCGGTCTGCCAGATTCAAATGCGTGTTCCCGGCCGTCACAATGTTGCCAATGCCCTTGCCGCGGCGGCCTGTGCGCATCAGAATGGAGCGGATTTTACGTCAATCGGCCGGGTGCTCAACAGTTTTCAGGGTGCTGAAGGCCGCTTTACCGATGTCGGGCAATACCAAGGGGCCAGGGTGATCGCTGATTATGCTCACCACCCGGCGGCGGCCAGGGTTACATTCGCCGCGGCCAACCTGCTGCCGCACCGTCACCTCTGGGTGGTTTTCCAGCCCTTGACCTTCAGCAGGACGAAAGTTTTGTTTGACGACTATGTTGCTGCACTCAAAGACAGCGAAGCCATTATCTTTTCCGAGATATACAGTGACCGGGAAAGCCAGCCGGTGCAGGTCAGTTCACGCATGCTGGCCGATCGGATCAATGAACTGGGAGGTCATGCCTGGTTTGCCGAAAAGCCTGACCAGATCCGCCAATGGCTCAATGAGCGGGCTGGCCCTGAAGATGTCATACTGGTCATGGGACCGGAGAATATTCGAGATTTTGCAGATCAGCTGACAGGACGCACCAGTCATCTCCAGTAACCTTCCGCTCAGACCTGGTTGTTAACGACGAATCTGAAGGAAGACGGCCATTAATTGGCCGTCTTCCTTCAGACTGCGGACCTTCTGCAGAAGGTCCGTTTGCTTATATTGGTCGCATGACCAGTTACGCCTGTTCCGGTGTTTCCGCCACTGGGCCGTCCTTGGCCGGCAGGCTTCTGTTTGTCAGGACCGGCCGTGTCAGCCGTTCAGGTTCTTCCGGTTCCGGGCTGTCCTCTGAAGGAACTGGTCTTCCCACCCCGGTTTTTGCCGCGTCTGGCGCAGCATCCGGTCCGTTCTGGCTATACTGAAGATAAATGGCTTCAAACTCATCGCCTTCCATTTTCTCTTTTTCCAACAAGGTAGCGGCCATGGCATTCAACATATCCAGGTACTTGTTGAGAATTTGGATGACTTGCTCATACGCCTCGTCGATGATGCTTTTCACTTCGTCGTCGATAATGCCGGCAAGCCTGTCGCTGTAATTCTGGACATGACCATAGTCCTTACCCAGGAACACTTCGTTCTCGTTACCGAAAACCAGATTGCCCAGTTTTTCGCTCATGCCATACTTGGTAATCATATCACGGGCGATGCTGTTTGCTGTCTGCAAATCATTGGAAGCGCCCGTGCTGATTTCATCCAGAATGATGCTTTCCGCAGCCCGTCCGCCCAGTGAGATCATGATTTGCGCCATCAGCTGTGAACGAGTCGCATAGTAGGTGTCTTCATGAGGTTTATGGGCGGTGTACCCACCTGCTGTGCCTGCCGGGATAATGGATACACGTTCCACCTTGTCTGTCTCCGATACGGTCCGCAGCACAATCGCATGCCCTGATTCATGATAGGCTGTGATCTTCCGCTCTTTTTCACTGATGATGCGGCTCTTCTTCTCCGGTCCGATCATGATCTTGAACACAGCCTCCGAGATGTCGGCATAGCAGATGGACTTCTCGCCTTTGCGCGCAGCCAGCAGCGCGGCCTCATTGAGCAGGTTGGCCAGATCGGCACCAGTGAAACCCGGGGTAATTTTGGCGATCTCCTTTAGCTGCACGGTGGGATCAAGAGGTTTGTTGCGGGCATGCACCTTGAGGATGGCTTCACGTCCTTTGATGTCCGGCCGCATCACCGTGATGCGCCGGTCAAAGCGGCCTGGTCTTAACAGAGCAGGGTCGAGGATGTCCGGACGGTTGGTGGCTGCCATGATGATGACACCTTCATTGGGGCCGAAACCATCCATCTCCACGAGCAGCTCGTTCAAAGTCTGCTCCCGTTCATCATGACCGCCGCCCATGCCGGCGCCGCGGTGCCGGCCAACCGCGTCAATCTCATCAATGAACACGATACATGGGGCATTCTTTTTCGCGTTTTCAAAAAGATCGCGCACCCTGGATGAACCAACACCGACGAACATCTCCACGAAATCCGATCCGCTGATAGAAAAGAAGGGCACACCAGCTTCGCCGGAAACGGCCTTGGCCAGGAGCGTCTTGCCTGTTCCGGGTGACCCGACCAGCAGGATGCCGCGCGGGATCTTCGCGCCAAGATCCGCGTATTTTTTCGGATTTTTAAGAAAATCGACGACTTCCTGCAGTTCTTCTTTTTCTTCATCCGCGCCGGCAACATCCGCAAAGGTCACCTTGTTTTTGCTTGGGTCATTCAGCTTGGCCCGGCTGCGTCCGAAACTCATGGCGTTGCGACCGTCACCAGCCTGTCGCGAGTAAGTAAACCAGATAAAGGCACCCATACCGACCACCATGACCAGGATCAGGATGATGTTCAGCCAGCTGGTGATGTCAGTCGGTTCAACATAGTCATAGGATTTTATTTTACCTTCCTGTTTGGCCTGTATCAGGACATCATGGAACTTCTCCATCCAGAGCGGCGAAATGGCCTTTCTGACTGAGCGGGCAGGTGTGGTGTCTGTCCGGTCATAGCGGATCTCCACCGTGTAGCCGGTTACAGTGACTTCACTGACCCGACCGCTGGTGATCTCTTCAGTCAGTTCAGACAGTGTAATTTGCTCCGGCTGGGTCATCCGCGACATGAAGAAGGAAAGAAAGATGATGACCGCCAGCAGGATGATATAGAAAGACATCCCGTTCATGGCACGTTTTGGTTTCATTTGCTTCCTCCTTGGCAGTCGTCCCCTAGTATGGATACATCGGGAAGGTTACGGTATTTGCCGTCATAATCCAGACCGTAGCCAACAATAAACTCATCTGGAATCTGCATGCCGACATATTCGACTTTGACGTTGATCCTGCGGCGCTCCGGCTTGTCAAAGGCAGTGCAGACTGCAATACTGGCCGGTTTGCGTGTTGCGAGCAGTTGGCGCAGATGGTTGAGCGTCAGACCGGAATCAACAATATCTTCAACAATGATGATGTGTTTGCCGGTTATGTCCGTATCAAGATCCTTTGTGATACGCACCACACCCGACGACCGGGTGCCGCTGCCATAACTGGAAACTGACATAAAATCAATGCAGCAGGGAATATTCAGATAACGGGCAAGATCAGCCATGAAAACGTAGGCACCCTTAAGCACCCCGATCAGCGTAACCTCGCGTTCGGCATAATCGGCCGAGATCTGCTCACCGAGCCTCTGGCACATTGTCCTGATCTCATCACGGGGGACGAGAACGCCCTTTATATATCTGGTCATCCGTTCCTTTGCCTCCTTGTTCCGGCTTTCGACCTGTTGCGACGATCAGCGCGAACAGCGCGTGCTCAGCCGAACAATGCCTTAATACGTTATTTTACCCGATATATGCCTCACCGACCAGCCCGGTTGTTACCATTTTCCCGGTTGAGCGTTTGCAGAAAAAGGCAGATTCGCTTTCTTCCAGCCTGATCACCTGACCTGGCTGTGTAAGCTGCTCCTGACGCCATTCCCGGCAACCAGGCAACATCATTGCCACAGGCCAGCAGCAGCAGATCCGGCCGTTCAGATGACGCAATACGCTTTTCCTGCAGAATTTTTTTTACAGGTCTGCTGCCGGACCGCCCGTAGGGTTGTATCCTGTCTCCCGGCAGACGTCTGCGCAGACGGCAGCCCTGTAGTTTGTCCAGCCAGAAACATTCCACTGCGCCATTATAAACGATCTCCTCACCATTCTCAACGAATTTGGCAACAACCTGCATATTCAAGGACTCAATCCTGGTCGTACCCGGCAGAGCGAGCTCAAGGCCTTCTATCGGCAGCTGCGGCCGATAGCCGGTCTGAGACCCGGCAGTGATAAGATACAAGCGGCCGTATTGCAGCAAAAGTCGACGTTGCCCCGGCAGATCCAGCCACTGGCCGGTCACAGCATCCGACAACCAGGACAGTGCTTGATGGACATGCACCTGTTCCAGGTTTTGCCTGCTTCCGGTTTGCCAAGCCCAGAAAAGCCGGATAACCCGCGCCTGCAAGGCAGGGTGCAACGCCAGCAGACGAACAACATCCAGTGTTTTGCCCTGAATGCAGTCCGCGAAAGCGGCCTCGGCCTGGCGTTGCAGAAAATCACGGTCGGCAGCTATATTTTCCGCTGCCCTGGCCAGCAGTGGTGCTGGATCATAGCCCAGCGCCGTTTGCCATCCCGGCAGGACGGTGTGGCGCAGTCTGTTGCGTATGGTGAAATCCTCATCATTGGTCTTGTCATGACGCCAGCAGACGCCTCGATTTTTCAGGTATCGCTCCAGCACCGCCCTGCGGCAGAATAAGAATGGGCGTACCAGAAACCCGTCGGTCAATGGCATACCGGACAAGCCGTCCAGGCCGGTTCCCCGTCCCAGGTTGATCATAAGGGTTTCAGCCTGGTCATCCAAATGATGCGCCAACGCCACACGGACCTGCTGCCGTTCCTCTTGCCCATCTTGTCCGGCAGCAGCAGACAGGCAGTCAGCCACTTCCTGATACAGTGCGTGGCGTGCCTGTCGGGCAGCCAGTTCCAGACCACTTTTCTTTTCAGCCGCGAAGCGCTGTACATCGACTGCCCGCTCGTGAAACGGAATGTCCAGGCGTCTGCACCAGTCCCGCACGAATTCCCGGTCAGTATCCGCGTCCCGGCCGCGCAAGCCATGGTGCACATGCAGAGCGTGCAGTGAGAAGCCCAGGCTTGTCCGCAACTCAGCCAGAACCAGCAGCATAGCCAGCGAATCGGCACCGCCCGATACAGCAGCCAGCACATGGCCATCAGGAGGAAACAGCTGCTTGCTGCTGATCAGATGGCTGACATGCCTTGTCAGATCATCATCAGCAGCTATATCTGGCAGTGTGTGACCGCGTGTCATGATGTCGCAGGCGGCGGTTCATCAGGGAAACGGCCGTCATCTTTCTCAAAAAACAAGGTGTATTTCGGCCACCAGCCCAGATGCAGACTGGCGGTTGCCCCTTGCCTGTTCTTGGCAATTATGACTTCCGCGTCTTCTGTTTCAGCAGGGATCTGCTCCGGGGTGTAGTATTGCTCACGATACAGAAAGATAACCACATCGGCATCTTGCTCAATAGCACCGGAGTCACGCAGATCCGACAAAAGTGGTTTTTTGTCTGAACGCATCTCGCAGGCGCGGCTGAGCTGAGACAGGGCAATCACCGGAACAGACAGCTCTCTGGCCATGATCTTCAGGGTACGGGATATCTCCGATATTTCCTGTTGCCGGCTTTCCGCACGAGACTGGTTGCCGTTCATAAGCTGCAGGTAGTCAACGATGATCAACCCCAGCTTGTTTTCCAGCTTCAGCTGGCGGCATTTGGACATCATTTCCATGACACTGGTTCCGGAGCGGTCGTCAATGTATATCGGCGCGGCATAAAGAGGAGGCAAAGCACGGGCGATCTTCTCCCAGTCATCCGGTTGCAGCTCACCAGTGTTGAGTGAACGGGCGTTGACCAGAGACTGGCTGCTCAGGAGCCGGTTGCTGATTTCTTCTTTCGACATCTCCAGGCTGAAGATGGCGGCCGGTACATGATGCAAAGTGGCGGCCTTTTGGGCGATGTTCAGGGCAAAAGCCGATTTGCCCATGGCCGGCCGGGCCGCTACGATGATCAGGCTGCCGGGCCGCAGTCCGCCCAGCAGTTTATCCATATGGTAATAGCCGGTCAGGACCGTTTTCTGGCGGGGCTGGCCGCGGGCGATCGCCGACAGCTCGTTGATTGTCCTGCCCATAATGTCCTTAAGGCTTTCAAAGCCGCTGATGTCGCGGTTCTCTCTGATCTCATAGATTCTTTTGGCTGCGATATCAAGCAGCATATCCGCGTTGTCGGGATCTTCATAACAGAGGCCACTAACCTCGTGCATGGTACTGATCAAGCGGCGCAGGATGGCTTTCTGCCGGACGAGGTCAGCATAATGAGCTGCATTGGCCACCAGCGGAGCCGAGTCGGGCAAAGAGCTGATGTAAGCCAGCCCGCCGGCTTTCTCCAGCTGACCGCGACTTTCCAGCAGATCCGTAACGGTAACGATGTCAACCGGCTTGCTATCCATATAAAGGCTGCAGATAGCGTCAAAAATGAAACGGTGCTGCGGCCGGTAAAGGTCTTCGGTTTTCAAAATGGCGGTTATCTCGGCAAGCGGCCGTTCACCGGACAAGGCACAGCCCAGTACGGATTGCTCGGCCTGCTGGTTGTTCGGCGGAATTTTACCCCCCGCAGAAATTCTCGGGACATCACCAGCCATGAGCGTCCCCCGTCATTCAGCCGCTTCCAGGCGAATCATGATACGGACCGAAACATCAGCGTGCAAACGCACATCGACATCATAGTCACCCAGGGTCTTGACTGGGCTCTGGATGCTGATACCGCGCTTGTCAACCTTGAAACCGGCTTTCTGAAGAGCACTTGCGATATCCATAGAGGTCAGCGCTCCATACAGCCTGCCTCCCTCGCCACACTTGATCGGGATCGTAAAGCGTTTCCCTTCTATTTTAGCGGCTGTCTCATGCGCCTCAGCCAAGGCTTTTTCCTGCCTTCTCTGTTCAGCCTGTTTGCGGGTTTTTACAACATTCAGGTTTGCCGGTGTTGCTTCCAATGCCAGTTCTTTATGAAACAGAAAATTGCGGGCATATCCATCATTGACATTGACAATATCATCTGGTTTTCCCAGGCCTTTGACTTCTTGTAGTAAGATGACTTTCATGGGTGATCCTCCTCGTCAGGCGGCATATGAATCAATCTGTCAGGTTCTCTTTTCATTGTGTATTGTATCACAAATCACCAGCCGGCAGACAGGCCGGCAACGACAAAAAACCGCGGCTTCCCCTGCTGCAGGAAATGCCGCGGCTTTAAGGTTTGCTGATGGTGTTTATTCGCCGGAGAAGGGCAGCAGGGCAATATGCCTGGCCCGTTTGATGGCGATCGTCAGTTCCCGCTGATGGCGGGCACAATTCCCGGACATGCGCTTGGGAAGTATTTTACCGCGATCAGAAATGAACTTACGCAGACGGTTGGTGTCTTTGTAACCGATCACATCAATTTTATCAGCACAGAACGCGCAGACTTTGCGTCTGGAGCGTCTTGGCCGCATCGGGCGTGCTCCGCCTTCACGGCTACCACGTCTTTCATCTGACATAAAATGGCTCTCCTTTCCTTATTTCCACATACTGTCAGGCCGCAAAGCCTGATCCGGCCTTTAACCCGGCTGGTCATGACTTATTGTCATGATGACAGCCTGATCGCTCAAGGCCTTTTGATCGCCACGTGCCGTGCCAGCAAGGCCAGGCCTGCTGATCGGACGAAACGCGAAGGCAATCAGATGTCAAAAGGCAGTGCTGTGTCGTCGTCCGGTCCCGGGAAAAAACCTTCACCGCTGTTCTGTCCGGCATTGTTCTCTGAACCGGTCCTGTCAGCAGATCCGGCATCACCGCCGGCACTGCTGCGCTTCGACTCCGTGAAATAAATTTCGTCCGCGATCACTTCCGTAACGCTGTGGCGTTTTCCTTCAGTATCGTCCCAGCTTCGGGTCTGTATGCTGCCAATGACAGCCATACGCGAACCTTTACGGAAATATTTGCTTACAAACTCAGCTTGCTGACGCCAGGCGACAATCGAGATGAAATCCGCCTGACGCTCACCACTTGCATTCTTGAAACGGCGATCGACGGCCAGTGTGAAGGAACACACCGGTATCTGGCTGGTTGTCGTGCGCAGCTCAGGATCCCGTGTTAATCTGCCCATCAAAACTGCTTTATTCATGACACTTACCTTTCTGACTGTTGTTTCAGTCGTCTGCACGGACGACCAGGTAACGCAGGACATGGTCTGTTATCTTGAGTACACGTTCCAGTTCTTTGGGGAATTCGGGTTCCGCGCAGAATTCGATCAGGACATAATGTCCTTCCTTCTGATCGTTGATTTCATATGCGAGCCTGCGTCGACCCCAGACATCAACTTTCTCCACGGTAGCGGATGATTCAATGAGTGTCTGGATACGTTCCATCGTCGCGTTGATCGCTTCATCACCGATTACCGGATTGAGGATATAAATAACTTCGTACTTTCTGGCCAATGGTTTCACCTCCTCCTGGACTGAACGGCCCTGCCTGGAGGCAGAGCGAGGACAGTTTTCACCGTGTCTGAGACACAGCACAAAAAACTATAGCATGACGGCCGGAATCCGTCAAGCTGAACTGCCGCATGATCAGCCGCTGCCAGGCGATTCTCCTGCAAACTTAGAATAGAAGTTTTTCAGCGCCCTGTCATTCGCCTGCAGCAGTATTGACGCAGAACCTTTCAACCAGCTTCCGTACCAGCACATCCAGCTCAGCGGCTGTGCGTGCGTATTGCTGGTACCCGCCGCTGAAAGGATCACTGACATCTTGTCCAGACTGACCGGCCGCTTCCGCCAAGGTGGCCACTTTCTCTTTCTGCTGAGGAAAAAGTCGCAGCAGCAGCTGTTTATGTGCCTCTGTCATAGCCAGTACCAGGTCAGCCTGCGCTACCATCCCGGCGGTTACGGCACGCGATTGATGTGCCGCCAGATCAAGGCCGTACTGCAGCCGCATCACCTCAACAGCCTGCTCTGAGGCTGGAAAACCATCTGACGCGGCGACACCAGCGGATAGGGCACGGCAACCGGAATCGGTCGCATAACGGTTAAACAGGGCAGCCGCCATCGGACTGCGGCACGTGTTTCCTGTACATACAAACAAGAGCGCTAAGCCTTCTCTCTTATGATCTGGTTGCTGCAGCCGTTCATCAGGCAGGCCGGTTGTTTTTGGCTCATTCTGTTTCTGATTCATGATAATCGTCTCCTGAAGGCTGCAGATCAGCGGGGCAGGCCGCTTTTTTCAGCCTGTTCATATAGGCTGACCCGATTCCATCGTCCGGCAGCCCTTCAGCGATGATGATATCACAGCCCAGGCTATCCAGAATGCGCAGGGCATCAAAGAGCATGCGGCTGGCCTGTACAGCTTCAGGGCAAGGTCCATAGGCCAGACTGAAACAGTCGGCTGCGGCATCAGTCCTGCTGCCAGTGCTGTCTTTGCCGGCTTCTTGACAGGGCAGGCAAAGCTGCTGAAGGGTTGCTTCACTGGCGAAAATGCCAATCCGGCGACCTGCTGACTGCCATGCGGCGATCTGCGCAGCCAGTGGCTGGCCGGATCCCCTGCATGATGGTGTCGCGGCCGACACGCCCTCCGCATCCAGGATGAAGACCGCCGCACGAGGCGCGTAATGCCGGTATTTCATGCCAGGTGCCCTGGGTGCATTTTGCCGCTCCAGGCCGGTTCGAGCCCTGGCCGCTGCCTCGGCATCGGTCAGGGTTCCCAGACCGGTCAGCTGTTCAATCGTGGCTACCGTTACACTGCCGGGCCGAAGGATGACCGGTTGTTCTCCGGTCATGTCAACGACGGTTGATTCAAGGCCATATCGGCACGGGCCACCGTCAATCAGATAAGGGATACGCTCCCGAAAATCCTGCAGGACATGCCAGGCCTGTGTCGGACTGGGGCGGCCGGAACGGTTCGCTGAAGGTGCCGCGACAGCGACACCAGCCAGTCGCAGCAGACTGAGTGCAACAGGATGGTCAGGGATCCGGACTGCGACAGTATCCAGGCCAGCAGTTACCAGATCCGGTACATGGGCGGCTCGTCGCAGCACCAGGGTCAGGGGGCCTGGTGACAGTTTTTCCAGCAGCAGCCGGGCCAGCGGTGGAATTTGGCGGACCAAGGGTTCCAGGGTTGCCAGATCAGCACCGTGCACAATCAGAGGGTTGTCCGGCGGACGCCCTTTAACCTGAAAAATACGGGCCACAGCCTGGTTGTTAAGCGCGTCAGCACCCAGCCCATAGACCGTTTCAGTAGGAAAAGCAACCAGATCGCCGCGGGCCAGGGCAACAGCCGCCGGCAGCAGCAGTTGTTCATCCGGGTGGCTTCCGTCGACTTGGATAACCGTTGTCTGCATTTGTCTGCCCATCATGTATCATCGTCCTCATCCCGCGAGGCTTGCGGCAGGTCCGCGCTTTTGGCGGCCATCATCAAGGGCTGGATAATGGTGTCCAGATCACCTGCCAGGATGGCATCCAGTCGATAAAGTGTCAACCCGATACGGTGGTCAGTCACACGACCCTGGTGGTAATTGTACGTCCTGATGCGCTCGCTGCGGTCCCCTGTGCCAACCTGGCTGCGACGATCCTGGGCAATATCGCCGGCCTGCTGCTGTTGTTCGCGTTCCAGAAGGCGTGCTTTCAGCACCTTCATGGCCTGGTCTTTGTTTTTATATTGTGAGCGTTGATCCTGACAGGTGACGACGATACCTGTCGGTTTATGGGTAATACGTATGGCCGAGTCTGTGCGGTTGACGTGCTGGCCACCGGCTCCCGATGCCCGGTACGTGTCGATTTCCAAGTCGGACGGATTGATGGCGACCTCAACATCCTCAGCTTCTGCGAGCACTGCGACCGTGACCGTTGAGGTGTGGATACGTCCGCCTGATTCCGTGACCGGTACGCGCTGGACACGGTGAACACCGCTTTCATAGCGCAGCATGCTGTAAGCGCCCCGACCTTCGATCATGAAAACCACTTCTTTGAAACCACCGATTTCTGTTTCGTTCACATCAACCAGCTGGACAGACCAGCCCCGGTTTTCGGCGTACTGACTGTACATGCGGTAAAGGACAGCAGCGAACAAGGCGGCCTCTTCGCCGCCTGCCCCGGCTCTGATTTCCACAATGACATTACGCAGGTCGTTGGGGTCACTCGGCGTCACAGCAGCCTGAAGACGTGACGCCAGTTCCTGGTTCTTGGACTCCAGAACTGTCAGTTCCTGCCGCACCAGTTCGCGAAAAGCCTGGTCATCGCTCTCATACAAAAGCTTTTTATGTTCATCCAGTTCTGTCTGAATATGTTTCCATTGCTGAAAATCCGTCACAATCGGCAGCAGTTCCGCATGTTCCCGGGCCAGCCGGCGATAGCGCTCCTGGTCAGAAAGGACAGACGGGTCGGATAAAAGTAGATTCAGTTCATCAATGCGGCCTTCCAGGGCCGCCAGGCCTTCGTACATATTCTCATCCTGCTTTTATGGTATCAGTCTGGCATCAGGTGTCAGCTTTGAGGTTTTTCTTTTTTACGGTTGTTATTTTTCGGTCGCTGGCTGCTATCTTCCTCCCTTTGCGAGGAAGGAAGTACGGCTAGAATTTTCTCAGCGATCAGAATTTTGGTACGGGCTTCGATGCACAGTTCAAGCGCCAGTTCACGCAGGGCGGCCTCGTGGCTTTCTGCTGTAGCGGCTTCATCCACTTCCGCTTGCTCAACTGCCTGCCGCATCTGGCACAGTTCTTCCTGGCTGTGGGAAACGTTGTCACGCAGGCAGCGCGACTGCACATCCAGAAACTGGGCGTAGAGCCGGGCGACAGCCTCCTTGTCCCGGTAGACCGACAGGAGCCGGTTCAGATCCTGCATGGACAGCACCTGTTTGAGCGTCGCGATGATGATCAGCAAGGCCAGGTGCACCGGACTGTATTTCTTAGCTTCAGCTCGCGGAATCAGATCATCCTTGATATAGTTGTTGATCATGGCCGGTGTTAAAAGCCGATCCTGATCATCGTATCGGTATAAGCCAAGCTGGCGGTCAATATAGGTCTGCACCTGATCCATGTACAAACCGATGTCCGGCATCAGTGCCCATTGCGCGGGGAGGCTTTCGCCCAGACTGTCCAGCCAACGCTGCAGTTGTTCGATGGGCTCAGACA
>JAAYLM010000064.1 GCA_012521915.1 Oscillospiraceae bacterium
CAAAGCCTCCTGATACTGCTGAGGGTTGTCGATCTGAATCGCGTTACGCCCGAAAACAACACCTCTGGCACCATCATCGATAATCTGTTTGGCCAGTTGCAGAGAATCAACCTGATTTGGCATCCTGCTGCCGCCCAGGCCGAGAATCGGCAGCGGGCAGCTGTCAACAACCGCTCTGAACTGATGCGTGTGAAACGTTTTGACCGCGTCTGCACCCAGTTCAGCCAGGATCCGGCAACCGCGATAGACGATATCATGCATCTGCTCCGGGTTAAGCGCATCGCTGTTATTGGGGAAACACTCGCCGATCACAGGGATACCCAGCTTCCGGGCTTCGTTGCACAGTTCTGCGAATAAAGCGACATTTTTTGCGTCCTGCGCTTCACTGCCGGTCTGCAAGGTCAGGGATACAAGGACAATCTCAGCACCCAGTTCTGCTGCGTCCGCGACGGAAAAGGCTTTTACGGTCTGTGCCTGGTGGTAGCCCCACTCAAAACAAAAAACCGTACTCCAGTTGAGCCTGACGATCGGTATTGGCGCCCCTTTGTAGTCAAATGCATGACCTAGATGTTTCAACATGCCTGGAGACAGGAGAATGCCGTCAACGCAGGGGTTGATTTTCTTAACCGTCTCATTCAGGTTGACCATGCCGGGGATGGGGCCATCCATGTAGCCGTGATCAATCGCGATCACAACAGCATTTTCATTTTTTGAAAACAGTTTGTTCAAACGAATTGTCTTTCCAGTCATATCCAGGCCTTCTTTCTTTATTTTCTGATTCATGATGACCGCACTGATCAGCCAGTCAATTTTTACAATCCATGTCCAGTCTGTTTGCCGTATCCAAATTATGTCTATCTGCTCACGGTGTATAAATTCTTTCTATTTCAGGCTATTGAGCAGCTGCAAGGCATGCGCGACAAGTGAATCCTCCAGTTCCTCTGTAAAGGGGTTGTTCTTTGCTTCATAGCCACCTTCCTGGAAGGCTTTTCTGGTCGGAAAGTATCCGTGAGAACCATTGGTTAATGATGAAATAAAGGTGTTGGCAAAAGGAGAACCTTTCTTGATCCGCCGGCCGATCTGAGAAAAGACTTCTCCAGGAAGGCCCACATAGGCTATTTCACCTAATGCCACTGCCTGGATCTCTAAGGGCAGGGCGCTTCCCAAAGCAGCGATTCGGACGGTTTGAAAAGCTGTTGATATTTCAGCGATACTTGCCATGCCGGCACCTGTAACGGCCCATGTACCGTCATAGAAAGACTGTATGTCTTTACGCGCTTTCACGACTTGTTCCGGACTGATCGCCCGCAGTGGCATATCGACAGTGATTCGTCCGCTACAGAAACCCGGTTCACACCCGTTCATGTCACGCGATGAGCTGAATCGCTGATAGACTTTATATACCTCTGCTGCTAGGATACGCCCGACTTTCCGGGAATAAGCATAACCACTTGTTGTATCATGCTCCGGATGCATCGCATCGATATGGTTGATGTCACCGGCTGCCCCATTGATATACAACACATCACAATCGGGAAGCAGCTGCCGGACCGCTTGCCTCATATGACCAGGATAGTCTGCTGAAAAAAGGCTTCCACTTGTCATGTCGGGATGCAGTGTGAAATTGACCACCAGCACTTCCCCGCTGCCATCGACGTACTTGAACCTTACAACCCCTACATCGGGGTCGATCTCCCCGATCGGTTCAACGATGTCCGGATTTCCCCTGCCTGGATTTGTTGTCATGCTTCCGTCTTTCATGCGATAACGCCTGATGAAGGATATGCTGTCTTCATGTCCATATCCGATATCCATCGCAGCGTCTTTGAGCCGACCGGCCGCCATCTGCGCGGCATCAGCGATTTTTCGTTCCAGCATCGCCATATAGGCGTCATCCGGACCGCCCATCTGCTTAGCCTTTTCCTTGTCTTCAACCACCCTGACATGCGGCCCGGTGTGCGTGTGTGTGGAATGAATCATGACTTTCTCGATGGACAAGCCCAGCCTTTCACCGATCAGCTTCCTCGTTGCCTCGCTGTACTCAGCACCTAAGCCGATCAGATCACAACTGATTAAGATCCACTTGATATCATTCTGCTCATCAGAAATGGCTATTGCGGACGCATATAATGGATCCAGAACACCTTCTGCTTCGCGCCTGTGAAAGTAACCAGCCATGCAAACACCCAGGGGCGGCGTAATATCCACCTTGGCAAAGCCCACTTTGATCCATGATTGTTCCATTTTGACATCTCCTTTAATTGTTTTATCTTTATGAATCCTTTACATGCCCCGATACATGTCAACCAGCGTTGTACAAATAATGTCCCCGGCTGCGCTTTCCAGGCCGCTTGTCGGAGCAAGCCGGGCTTCGTAAACACCGGGCACCATACACTCGGGTGTCGGCACATAGCCACAGTAATCATTGGCGAAATCAGAGAAAAAGACATGTCCGCCGCATGCCTGCTTTACTTTAAAGCCATAAGCCACAAACATTTGACAAGGGTTGCCCACGATGCAGACGTCACCAATTCTGATCAACTGGAGATAGACATCACGCTCCACCTTTTTATCCGCTGCTATTTGAAAAGCCTGCAGCGCAAAAAAAGTCTCCACATAGTCCGGTTCACGGGGCGTTGACAGAGGCAGCGAGTCACCAAGCTTATCAAAATGTTTTTTTGCGGTCAGGAGATCCTCTGCCGAGGGCTTCCTCAAGCGGACACTTATCGTCTTGTCCGCATGCAGGATCTCTTCCCCGGCTGGAACAGCGCGGTTTATGGCAGCAATCGCTTTCCGGGCCAATTCGCGCCCGACAACAATCTGTCTGCCGGGCTTGGTGGTTTCTTCGTCAAACACATTGATGTGATTAATGTTACCGCAGGCGCCGTTAACAAAAAGCGTGACAAAATCCTGACCATATTGTTTTTTCATTTCGCTGGACAAAACGCCAATATAGTCCGCACTCGTTTGGGTACCGGAAACAATAGCGGGATGGCAGGCAAAATTCACAACCGCCCCGACAGGCTGATGATCATGCATCGCGACAAGAACACCTGCATCCGGATCAATCTCGCCAAACGGCCCTAAAACCTGCCCTTTGTTTTTTATGCCAGGGTTTGTTTTCAGCGATCCGTCTTTCATCCGGTAAATTCTAATGAATGAAACATCTGTCAGGGTCTCATGGCCCACAAGCAATTGGGCTGTTTGCGCCCTGTTGTATGCGCACACCACAGCATCCGCCGCACGTCGCACCAATAATTCGAGATAAAACGGATCTGTTACAACCTCCTCACCCCAGTTCAGCGTCGGCCCGCCTGTATGCGTATGGGTGGCCATGACCATGATTTCATTTTCCCGCATTGGCACGAATGAACATACCCTTGTCCTGATTCGCTTTGTTATATCGAGTGTGATACCACAGGCATCAAGGACAACAACAGCTGCTGACAGCCCCTCATGGGCACAATAGAAAGCCCTTGCGCATATCTTCTCTAAAATGTCCGTGTTGTAACGTGCGCCAAAGCCTCCGGGAATAATGCTTCCCAGAGGAGGTGTAATATCTGTTTCGTAAAAACCGCATTCCATTGCTTAGTCCTCTCCATGGATGAATGAAACAACTTCCTCACCCCGCCTCGCAGATGGTCTTTTCAGGAGCTTTTGCCTGACAGGCTGAAGAAGCTGCTCCGCAGCCAGACAGATTGAGCAACAGGCGGATGAAGCACAAAGCCTGTGGTAAAGTGGCGTGCATGGCATGCCCTTGTTCAAGTCAACAGTCATGTGATCAACTTGCGCTGTGTTGCCAGAAGGCCTGAAGGCCTTTGTAGGATTCAGAATGACCCCGTGAAGTTTTAAGGATGGGAAAGGCATGATGCAACTCCTTTATGGCCAGCGCGGCATAAGGATTCGTGTTTATTCTAGCAGTATGCGATTAAGGCTGTCAATACAATGAACATATTCTTTATTATTGCGCCATATTTTGACGATTAAATTCATTTCTAACGCGATTTTCTTCAATTAAGTTGACATGACACAAACCAAAGCGCTAAGATATTTATGATGGCCCTTATGGCAGGCGAGACGATGACGTGATTTGGATTGTTGAGGTTTTCAGATGAACAAGACCGAAAAACGCAAAACCTTATTGTTTGAGCATCTGTTGCAGAATGGCCGTATTTCGTCAGAAGACGCTGCTCAGATGCTGCAAGTTTCCGCGTCAACCGTAAGGCGTTTGTTTATGGAAATCGAAGGCGAAGGTAAAGCCATCCGCGTTCGCGGTGCCCTGCAGTCGACCGGTATACCCAGCGACATCTACAGAATCACAGACACCGAAAACAAGTTTCCCGGACAAAACCGACAGATTGGCCTTTATGCCGCCAGTCATTTTGTCGAGGATGGTGATATCATCTACCTGGACAGCGGCACAACGGTTATGCAGCTTTCACTGGCTCTCAAGCAGCGCATCCAGAGAAGTCTGCTCAAGGATATCCAGGTTGTGACCAATTCGATTCCCAACATGGAGATCCTGAACAGCGTTGCCAATGTCATTCTGATCGGCGGCCGTTTTCGTGAAGAGCGTCGTGATTTTGCAGGCTACGCGTCTGAACAGTTTATTCGCTGTTTTAACTACCACAAAGTCTTTCTGGGTGCTGACGGGTTCGACCCCGGGATCGGCTTTCTGGGCAAAGATACCGACACCGCCAGGATCAACGAGGTCATCATGGCCAGGTCCAGAGCCATCTATATTCTGATGGATTCGTCCAAATTCTT
Source organism: Oscillospiraceae bacterium (assembly GCA_012521915.1). GTDB lineage: Bacteria > Bacillota > Clostridia > Saccharofermentanales > UBA5734 > JAAYBY01. The sequence goes on from JAAYLM010000064.1 coordinate 4,768, forward strand.
TACGAGCTCTCTTGTCTCCTATGCCCGTCTGTCCAGTGTATCCGCGGTGATCACAGATTCATTCCTCCCCGCCGAATCAGAACAGATCTGCCTGGCGCACGGCCTGAAGGTGTGTAAAGCGGAGAATGCAGAGCTTTAGAACGAATCACCAACCTTGATCGGCGCGACAGACACCCAGTTCTGATCAAAAGCAGCCAGTTCTGATCTGTTTTTCAGTTCAGCCAGGATTTTTTCCCAGCGACCGCGCATATCCACGGTATACAAGACAGGGAACCAGGCCAGTTCCAGATACCGCTTAACGGCTGGGATCCTGAAGTCATCTGTATTCAGGACGCAGTCGCTGAAACCCAGCTCACTGAGCCGGCGCAGAACCGCAATGATCACGGCAGTGCCGGCACCTTTCCCTCTGTATTCAAACATGGAACCGACATTGTGCAGGCAGCCCGGACCATATTTCCTGCAGGGGTAGCCGTCTCGCTCTTTGTCTGTGAAAAGCAAGGCCGTTGCCGTGGCGACCGGTTTGCCGGACTCTGTACAAACGAGAAAAACATGCTCCATTTTCACCCTGGCGTCGCTGCCCATGGCTTTCTGCCAGATGGTTATGGGATCATCCTGCGAGTCCGTGAAGAATCCGGCTGATTTCATGATGGAGACCCACGCCTCCTCGTCACCTTCCTGCATCGAACGGACCCGCCAACCCTGCGGCAGCCGCATGTCCGGGATCGGCGCCTCTCGCCTGAGCATCTTCAGTTGTTTTGGCGGATTGTCTGCCATTTGTATGCACCTCCTGCCCTTTTGTCGCCTGTGCTTATAGATTATTACACGATCAGGCAAACAACAAGAAGAAATCCTGATATAATAACGGTAATACAAAACTGCCATTCCTGCTTGCGCTGCGCAGATCAACTCGAGAGAAGGTGTCCTCATGAAAATCGCGTTATTGATGAATGCCCAGACCAGAAAGAATGTGTTTACAGACCGAATCCTGGCCGAACTCAACCGGTTGGGCGATGTTGTCATGAATGAAACCGGTGAGACGGGACCTGAAATTGTTAAGCAGCTGATTCGCGATGCCGACATAGCTGTCACATCGTGGGGCAATGGCCCTTTGACAGCAGATATTCTCGACTGCGCGCCTCAATTGAAGCTTGTTGCCCATGCTGCCGGCAGTGTCAAACCCATTATCAGCGATGCACTGTTTGACCGGAGCATCGCTTTGATCAGCAGCGCCGTGGTGTTGAGCCGCGGTGTATCTGAAACAGCACTGGGCTTCACCATCTCTGCCGCCAAGAATTTCTACCAGCTCAACCAGCTGGTTCATGACGGGGGCTGGGAGCATGACCGGAAGTCCATTACCGAACTGTTCGATATCACCATTGGCGTGATCGGCTGTGGCTATGCTGGAGCCCATTACATCGAGCTGCTGCAGCCTTTCTCTGTGTCCATCCTGGCCTACGACCCCTATCAGGACGCCACGAAGATCAAGGCGTTTGGCGCGGAGAAAACCAGTCTGGAGCGTATCCTGCAGGAAAGCGATATTATTTCCCTGCACGCGCCTTCGATTCCTGAAACAAGGCATATGATCAATGCCGAAACCCTTGCTATGATGAAAAACGATGTCATCCTGATCAATACAGCCCGTGGGTCGCTGATCGATGAAACGGCCCTTTATGCGCACATGAAAAGCGGTAAAATCAAATATGCCTGCCTCGATGTAACGGATCCTGAGCCGCCGGCTGCCGACAACCCCCTGCGCACGCTTCCCAACTGCGTCATCACCCCACACCTGGCCGGCCAGGCCAACAACGGTCTGGGGCGAATCGGGGTGCATGTCCATGAAGAGATCAACCGTTTCCTCAATGGAGAATCCCTGGTTACACGTGTGACGCGGGAAATGCTGGCGACGATGGCCTGAAGGCAATGATCGCCGGACGATATCAGGCTGACTTAGCATGCGCGGCACAAGCCGCATGAGGTAAACAAGCATCATGACAACCAAGGAAACAACGCCTGTCCATCTGGCTAAAAATAATCTTGGCTTCAGCCGCGAGCCCCTTCTGGCGCCCTTTGGCTTCAAAGGCGGCTCGCTTGATGAACTCTGGCTGGTCAATAGCCAGATTGAAGACACCATAGGCCATAGCGGCTATGGCATGGCAATCCAGAGTGTACTCTGGTCAGATCCGCAGGTTTTCACCAGTTTCTCGCAGTGCGGCGGCAATGCCGCCATGCTGCTGGTGACACAAAAAGCCCTTTCGCTGATCAAAGAAATTCCTTTTACGACACCTCCGCGCATGATCGAGTCGATTCTGCCAGCGCTCTATGCCTATGCCAGTGCGCTGACCGGAATTCCTGATCTGAAAAAGACGTTCGTACTCAACGCGCTGGTCAGTGTTGATTTCGCCCTTTGGCAGCTTTATGCCCAGCAGCATCAGATCCATCATTTTGATGAACTGGTCCAAGATTTTTCCAGTGACCTGACAGCCAGGCACAGTCACCTGGGTGTTATTCCGCTGGTCACTTACGGCATGTCTCTGGAGGAAGTCCATTCACTGGCGAAAGACGGGGTTTTCTTCTTTAAGATCAAACTTGGCCAGGACCCTGGTCAGCGGCACAGCCAGCAGGAAATGCTGGAAGCCGACAAGCAGCGTGCCCTGGATGTGCATCTGGCGCTGAAAGACTACACCACTCCTTTCACAGACAGCGGGCACATCATGTACTATTTCGACGCCAACGGCCGATATGAAAAAAAAGAGTTTATGGAGGACCTGCTCAGCTTCATGGATGTTCAGGGCATTCTGGCGCGCACACTCATTCTGGAAGAACCTTTTCCCGAAGGCATCGACATGTCCGTTATTAACCTTCCTGTGCGGATCGCGGCAGATGAAAGTGCCCACAGTCCTGAAGATGTCCGGCACCTGATTGATGATCTTGGCTATTCCGCCCTGGCGCTCAAGCCCATCGCCAAAACACTGAGCTTGTCACTGACCATGCTGGAAATAGCCATGTCGCGCGACACGCCCTGTTTCTGCGCTGATCTCACCGTCACCCCCTACCTGTGCGACTGGAATCGCAACGTTGCCTGCCGCCTTCCGCCTTTGCCCGGTCTGAAAACAGGCATCATGGAGAGTAACGGCAGGCAGAATTACCGGAACTGGGAGGCCCTGAAAGCCGCTCATCCCCTCCCGGACGCGCCCTGGCTGGAACCGCAGAACGGACTGTATCTACTGGATGAAACCTTTTACCGGACCAGTGGCGGCGTTCTGCTCAAGCCGCAAAACGCCCAGCTGTCCTGATCAAGTTGAAACGAAAGGAAACTGAACGATTCAGGCACCCCTTCAAGTAGCTATTGTCGGCTGCGGCATGGTCTCCGCGATGCATGTGCAGGCCATCCGCGCTCAGGAGAACACCCTTTTGGCCGGTGTCTATGACCATCTGCCGGAAATGGCCGCCCAGAAAGCGGTCCTATACCAAACGCGCTGTTACCCTTCCTATGAAGATTTGCTGGCCGACCCGGCGGTTGACGCGGTCGCGATCTGTACCCCCAGTGGCCTGCATGCACAGCAGGCGCTGCAGGCGCTGGATGCCGGCAAACATGTGCTCATCGAAAAACCGATCGCCCTGAATCTGACAGACAGCGACCGCATCTCAGAAAAGGTGCGCGAGAAAAAACTACTGGTCAGTGTGGTCAGCCAGCTGCGTTTCAGCCAGGCTGTCATTGAGACAAAAAAGGATCTTGAAGCCGGCCGGCTCGGCCGGATCGTCTCGGCTGACCTCTATATGAAATACCACCGCCCCCAGTCCTACTATGACCAGACCGGCTGGCGCGGCACCTTTGCGATGGACGGCGGCGGCGCCCTGATGAACCAGGGCATTCATGGTGTTGACCTGCTAAGCTATCTGCTCGGTCCCCTGCATAGCATCACCGCCCATGCCCGTACACTCACCCGTCAGATCGAAGTTGAAGACACGCTGGCTGCCGTTGTCTCTTTCAGATCCGGCGCGCTTGGCGTTATACAGGCGACGACCAGCGTTTTTCCCGGATTCCCGCGTCGCCTGGAGATCAATGGTGACAAGGGTTCGATCATGATCGTGGAAGACACCGTCACGCGCCGCGTCATCCTGGGTGAGCCGGAGATGGAAGAAGCCGGTCCTGACAGCCGCCACCAGGGGCACAACAACCCCATGCAGATCAGCGCGGCAGGCCATATCGCCCAATACAAGAATTTTCTGGCCGCAATCCGCAAGGAAGCGCCGTTGCTGGTCGATGACCAGGATGGCCGTCGTGCACTGGAGATTATTGTCAAAGCCTATGAATCATCCCGGGACAACCGGATCGTTTATTTCCCTTAGAGGATACGTATGGCAATGAACGCCTTTCCAGATGCCGCACAGCAAGCGCTGCGTGAATGATAGGAGGAAGAAAACATGGCAAGGTATGTCAAGGTTGGTGTCGTAGCCCCCAGGCCGCTTGATCTGAATCCACAGCAGGATATGAACGCCTGTGTGGACGAGATGATCGCTTTCTGGGATTCCTGGCTGGAGCACGTGCTCTGTGATCGGCCGGATCTGGTTGTATTGCCGGAGGTCTGTGATCGTCCGGGCAATTTCAGCAAGGATCAACAGAAGGCCTTCTACATGGCCCGCGGCGATCGCATCCGCGACCATTTTTGCGCAGTCGCCAAAACGCAAAACTGCAACATCGCTTATTCAGCTGACCGCATCATGCCAGACGGAACATGGCGCAATTCCATCCAGTTTATCAACCGCCAGGGTGGCCTCGACGGCGTATACAACAAAAACCATGTAACGCTTGGCGAATTCTATGATTACAACATTCTGTACGGTAAAGAAGCACCCGTGATCAAGACGGATGTCGGCACGGTGGGCGGCGTCATCTGCTTTGACTTGAACTTTCAGGAACTGCGGGAAAAATACATGCGCAACAGACCGGAAATGCTGGTTTTCACATCAGTGTACCATGGCGGCCTGATGCAGAATTACTGGGCTTATGCCTGCAAAGCATATTTTATCGGTTGTGTGTCCAATGACCAGTGTACCGTGATCAGTCCGACCGGTGACCTGATCGCCCAGTCAACCAACTACTATCCATTCGTGACAGCCGACATCAACCTTGATTACCGGATTGTCCACATCGACTACAACCGGGAAAAATTTCCCGCGCTCAAGCAGAAGTACGGCTCAAGAGTCAAAATCCATGACCCCGGCCACCTTGGTTGCGTGCTGATCTCCAGTGAGTGTGACGATCTCAGCATTGATGAGGTGATTGCCGACTTCGGGTTGGAGCTTTGGGACGACTATTACGCACGCGCACTGGCCGACCGGCACACAGCCGGGCATATTGAACCCTGACCCGAAAAGCCAAAGGCTGCGGTGCAGTCGTCAGAGCATGCCTGAACAAGAACCCATCCAGACGCCCATAACATGAAATTGGAGGACAATCAAATGCCGCAAAAAGCAAAAATTGGTGTCATCGGATGCGGCAGCATGGCCAACAGCTGCCATCTGCCCAGTCTGTCGGAAATCGAAAACTGTGAACTCACAGCGCTGTGCGACTTGATCGAGGAAAAAGTCAACAAAGCGGGTGAGCGTTTCAATGTCAACAAACGATACACATCCCATCTGCAGATGCTGGCTCAGGAGAATCTGGATGGCGTGGTCTGCCTGGTGGAACCGGACCGGATGTATCGCGTTGTTTACGACTGCCTGAACGCCGGGGTGCATGCCATGATGGAAAAACCGGCGGGTATCAATGCCTATCAGGCTGATTCGCTGGCCAGAACATCAGAGAAAACCGGAAAAATGCTGGCCGTTGCCATGAACCGCCGGCATATCCCCCTGGTTCAGCTGGTCATGAAAAAAATGCGTGAACTAACCCCCATCAATCAGGTTGACGGTGTCTTCATCAAGAGCAGCGATATTGCCGACAGCTGGCATTACATGAATGCCTATGTCTCCGATATCATCCATGCCGTCGACCTGGTCCGCTATCTGGCCGGATCAGAGCCCGAGAAGGTCGCCACAGTGACGGCCTGCAATGACAGCCCGGTTGATAACGCCTGGAGCAGCGTGATCCGCTTTGCCAACGGCGTCACAGGAACTTTGAAAGCCAATTACCGGACTGGCGGACGTGTCCACAGTTTTGAGATCCACGGACCTAAGGCCAGTGCTTTCATTAACCTCGGATTTGGCAGTGTGGCGTGCAACGCGACCATCCTGCACGCTTCCGGGGAAAGTATCTACTCATTGGCAGCTGCCGGCGTTCAGGGTCCAAACCGTGAAAAAATCGACGGTATGGCTCTAGCGGGCAGTAATCAGTATTATCAGCATTCAGGCTTCAAACAGGAGAATATGGATTTCATCAACGCGATCTTAACCGGCCGGGAGCCCCTCTGCCCCATCGCGGACGCGGCTAAAAGCATGCATATGGCGGAAATGATGCTGGAGAACACAATTTAAGCCAGTTTCCCAGGGGAGGCGTTTATGCAAGCGGAACAGGGATACAGCCGGACGATACCGTGGACTGAGCGTGTCGCAACACTGCGCCTGCGCTGCCTGGAACGCAAAGATCCGGCGGCAGATGGCAGAAATCTTTTACAGAACCGGCCTGACTATGTGGCTGTCTGTGACGCGCAGGCCCTTGCGGACAGTGTTTGCGTGCAATCATGGCAGCGCCGCGCAGGTCTGCGCACCCGGGCCAGGCTTTTAGCCTTGCCATTCGCTGTCGATGAGCTGGAGTTGCTGGCTGGACGCCCGGATTTCGCCGACATGGCGGTTTCCACAGATCAGCTGGAAGCAGCGCGCAAGGTCCTGGCCAACCGGAAAACACCAGGCGGGCAGACAGGACATTGCGCGCTCCATCTGGAACCTTTGTTTTCCGGCGGTATCAAGGGTGTTCACAGGCGTATTGAAAATCGTCTGCAGAATGCCACAGATGAAGAAGCCGATACCCTGCGCGCTTATCTTGACGCCCTGGACGGCCTGTCCATCATGATCCGCCACGCCGGGGCAACGGCTTCGAAAGCGCTTGTTCACGCAGCGGACTGGCGCCGTGCTGAACTGGCAATCATGAAAACAAGCTGTGACTGGATCAGTCTGAATCCACCCCGCTCTTTCCGCGAGGCGATCCAGCTTCTGTGGCTTGTCAATCTGGCAGTCGAATACGGCGATAACGCCGGACTGATCTGCCCGGGTCGCCTGGACCGCACCCTCAGGCCCTTCTATGATGCCGACATAGCAGCCGGCCGGCTTAACCGCCCTGATGCCCTTATGCTCATTGAAAGCCTCTACCTGCTGATCAACCATTTTGTTGCGGACGGCCTGGCCGTTGCCGTCATGGTGGGCGGCACGGATGAAAATGGCGCTGACACAACGCATGAACTGTCCTTCCTTTGCCTGGAGGCTCTGCGGCGCACACGCCTTGTCTACCCGACGGTCGGCGTTTGCTGGCATCCGCAAACGCCACCGGCACTGACAAAATTGGCTACAGAGCTGATCGCGTCAGGATTGGCCACCCCGGCCTTTTTCAATGATCCCGTCATTCGACGCGGTCTTGAGTGTTATGGCATCCCACAGGCAGAATCCGGTCATTACATCAACTCAACCTGTGTGGAAATAACCCCAATCGGCCGCAGTAATGTCTGGGTGGCTTCGCCCTATTTCAGCCTGTGCCAGCTTTTGCTGGATGAAATAGCAGAACAAGCTGAGGCGCAGCAGCCTGTGTCTGATTTCCAGACCTTCATGCAGCATTATTTCAGCCGGCTGGCCAGCCAGATCAGCCAGGCCGTGCTAGAGCAGCAGACATTGCGCGCGGAAAGGCATGAATATGGACGCAAGCCGTTACAAAGCGTCTTTACGCGGGACTGCATCAGCCGGGCTAGTGATATCGACGCCGGCGGTGCCCTGACCAACTGGGTCGAGTGTTCTTTTGTTGGCCTGGCCAATCTGGTCGATTCCCTGGCTGTGATCCGCGCAGAAATTTTCCAGAAAGGTTCCTACAGTTTTACCACCCTCAAGGATCTGCTGGACAGAGATTTCACCGATCATGAAGACATCCGCCAGCGCTTTCTCAACGAGCACCCCAAATACGGCAATGCTATACCCGCTGTTGATGATTTAGTAGCCACCACAGCGCAGGTCCTGCAGCAGGCGTGCGCCAGACACCGGCTGCCACCTGACCGATCACCCTTCATCCCTGGTACTTTTTGCTGGATTATGCATGAACGGCTGGGTTCCCAGTGCGGGGCGACACCGGATGGTCGCCGCCGGGGCATGCCTTTCGCGGATGGAGGTGGCCCGGCACAAGGGCGGGATCAGTCCGGCCCGACCCGTTCCATCCTCTCAACGACGTCCTGGGACCATCATCACCTGATCGGCGGTCTGGCTTATAATATGAAGTTTTCCAGCAGCCTTTTCACATCACAAGCAGCCATTGACAGCCTGCACGATCTCATCTTGACCTACCTCAGCCGGGGCGGTTTCGAGACACAGATCAATGTGGTCAGCCGGGAGCGGCTGGAAGACGCAGAGAAGCATCCGGAGCGCCACCGTGATCTGGTTGTGCGGATCGGCGGCTATACGGACTATTTCACGCGCCTGTCACCGGAAATGCGGCGTGAAATCATAAACCGGACGGACCATGCACGCTAAAAAGTGCTGTCATCCTGATCCGTGGAGGTGACGCAGGATATATGCCGGAATTAGATGCCACAATATTGCTTGCTGCCAGCGAGCCCTTTGCCGCCGGTTTGTGCGAGCGGCTAAGCGCACTGCCCGTGGAGCGGTTCGCCCATGCATGGCGACGCTGGCTGGAACACACGCCTTTGCCGTCATATGATGGTTCTTCCCTATACCCCTGCGGTAAAAATCTGCCGGACCATACACGGCAAGGTGTTCTCCCCAATTATTCATTTACTTTCAGCTGGGATCGGAATGTACTGAACACCAAAGCAGCTGAGCATCCTGAACTAGCCGGGCAGATGAAAGCCTTGGCCGATCTTATGGCAGAAGAAGAGGCCTGCATACCCAGAAAAAACCAGCGGCATACTGTGGGCGGGAACGCTTACACCCATGCCATTCCAAATTATGACAGGGTTTTACGCGAGGGTCTGGCGTCTTATGCCGAACGGGCAGAAGCAGGCCTGCGTGTCGCATCAGATCCAGAAACAAAAGCTTTTTATACCGGTATGCTCGATCTGCTGGATGGCATTCGCGTCTGGCATGCCCGCCTGATCAGGCAGGTCCAGCAGTACACTGCTTCCAGTTCCTGGAAAGACCGGCTGCTGGCCGCGCTGGAGCAGGTGCCTTTTCATCCTGCCCGCAGTTTCTACGAGGCCTTGGTCGCCTACAATGTCGTCTACTATCTGGATGGTTGCGATAACCCGGGACGAATGGATCAAGTTCTGCATCCCTACTTCAACAACGGCCACGATCAGGAAGATGCCTGGCAGACGTTGAGCAATTTCGCCGACAATGTCAGTGCCAACAATGGCTGGAGCATGGCTCTGGGCGGAACAACAGCCGACGGACAGCCGGCTTACAACGATTTGACCCGTCTAATCCTGCTGGCCATGCGCGGTCGTTTCCGCCCCAGTATCGAACTGCGCGTGCGCCATGATATGCCTGGAGAAATCTGGGACGCCGCTGCAGAGGCGCTGGCTTCAGGTAACGGACAGCCGGCTTTTTATCACGAAGAAGCTTATCTCGCCGGATTAAATGATGCACAGCTGGGCATCAGCGCGTCTGACCTTGTCCGCTGGAACGGAGGCGGCTGTACCGAAACCATGATCCACGGCTGTTCCAACGTCGGCTCTCTGGATGCCGGCTTCAACTTACCGCTCATCCTGGCAGATTCCCTGGCAAAAAACCTGCGCGATGGCACAACGTTCGACAATATCATGACCGCCTTTCTGCAAGATCTGCACCGGGAGATCCATACGGCTTTATCTTTGCTCAATGAACATCTCGCAGCCCGGGCACGGCATCGCAGCCAACCGATGCGTTCACTTCTGATTGATGATTGCCTTGAACGCGGCCGCGACTTTAACGCAGGCGGAGCCCGCTACAACTGGTCAGTCGTCAATGTGGCCGGCCTTGCCGATGTCGCTGATGCCCTGGAGGCTTTACGGGTAGCGGTCTACGAAGAGCATCTGCTTACGCCCGGGGCAATGCAGGCCGTAATGGCAAATAATTTCGCCGATCATCAGGCTTTGCGCCAGCGATTGCTGGCCTGCGCGAAATTCGGCAACGATGAGCCTTCTGTGGATGCGCTGGCTGTGCTTGTGGCAACAGCGGTTTATGACGCGATAGCCGCGGTACCCTGCGTGCGGGGTGGCAAATTCCTGCCGTCGCATATCATGTTTGAAACCTTCGCCACAGCCGGTATACCGGTTGGCGCCTTGCCGGATGGCCGGCTGGCCGGAACACCACTGTCTGACAGCGTCGGTCCCGTACAGGGACGCGACCGCAAAGGGCCGACCGCGATGCTGCGCAGCGTAACCCGCCTTCCTTTGCGACGGGCGATTGGCACACCGGTGCTGAACCTGCGTCTGGCAAAAGCCACTTTAAACAGCAATCCGGGCCGGCAGCGCTTCAAACAGCTGACCGAAGCCTATTTCGCCATGGGCGGCCTGCAAATCCAATATTCCCTGCTGGATCGCGAAGAACTGGAAGATGCCTTGGTCAATCCGCACAAGCATGAGGATCTGATCGTTCGCATCGGCGGTTACGCAACGTACTTCAACAGGTTGACACCGGAACTGAAACGTGAAGTCATTATAAGGACGGAACACGTTGTATAGGAGCCGCACATGTCGCTAAAAGGCACTGTTTTCGACATCCAGAAATTTTCGATCCATGACGGGCCTGGCATCCGCACAACGGTCTTCCTGAAAGGTTGTCCGTTGCGCTGCCTTTGGTGCCACAATCCTGAATCACAAAAAAAAGAAACAGAGCTTTCTTTTTCCGCGGATAACTGTATCGGTTGCGGCTGGTGTTTTGCCAATTGTCCGAACACTGCTCATGTTATGGTAGAAGGTAAGCATCGCCTGCTGCGTGACCGGTGCGTCCGATGCGGCATCTGCGCACAACAATGTTATGCCAGGGCGATCGAGGTGATCGGCCGCCCGATGTCTGTTGATGAGGTTATCGCGGAAGTGATCAAGGATCTGCCTTTTTATCTGACGTCCGGCGGTGGTATGACCCTGTCAGGCGGCGAGCCCATGATGCAGTTCCCTTTTACTGCGGCTTTGCTGCGCGCGGCCCGCGAAAAAGGTCTGTACAACTGCCTGGATACCTGCGGCTATGCCCCAACCGGACAATACCTCTCGATTCTCGGTGATGTCGATCTTTTCCTGTATGACATCAAAGACACTGATCCCGAGCGTCATCTGAAAACAACCGGCGTGCCCCTGGCGCCAATACTGCGCAACCTGGAGCAGATCAATGCCGCCGGTGGCCGCCTGATTTTGCGCTGTCCGCTGATACCGGGCATCAACACGGATCGGGAACACCTTCATCGGCTGGCTGATCTGGCCAGCTCGCTGGAAAACGTTATCGAAGTCACCCTGCACCCCTACCACCCTCTTGGCCAAAGCAAAGCGGAGCGCATCGGCGCCACCTATCCGCTACCGGATAACGGCTTTGCCGCTAAAGAGGATATTGCTTTCTGGCTGAAGGAAATCAGCTGCCGGACACAAAAACCGGTAAGGCAGAATTAACTGGCGAACAGCTGCTGCACGATCCGGTTGTAAGGCCGTCAGATTGTTGTCTTCTTTTCCATCAGGACAGATGCCGGTTTAAGTCTTAGGGCAAGCAATAAGGAAACAACGCCTGCCAGCGTGCTCACGATAAAAACCGGCAAATAGCCAAAATGCTGGACAAAAAGACCGGCCAGGAACGGGAGAAAGGAAAACGGGAAAACCGTCAGGTTGCTGATCAGCAGATAGATGGTCCGTTCTTCGTCGCTGACGATGTCGATCGTATGGTTCATAAAGCCGATCCAGGCGGAAAGGTTCACGCCATTGATAAAAACCAGCGGCCAGATCAGGTAGACCGGCAACAGCTGCTGAAACGGCAAAGCCATGACCATCATGGAAAAAGCCAGCAGCAAGCCCAGGCCTTGCGTAAGCAGGATGACCCGATGGTTGCCCAAAAACCGGCTGACACGACCCCAGATGACACCGCCGGATAAACCGCCGACCAGTTGAATATAGATCAGTGTGGACACGGCGCCAGGTGATAAAGCCAGTTTGTTTTGTCCGAAAAGAATGACGAAGGGCGCGATCATAGCCATAACAAATGACAGGATACGGATCAGGACCACCTGCCTGAAACCCGCATGGCGCCGCAGATAAAGCGGCAGTGCCTTGTAATACTGCCGGTGACCGGGGCGCGTGGCTTCTGTTGTACGCGGCAGGTCACGGGTGAAGGGCATCGTTGCCGCCGATAAGGTCAAAAACAACGCGGACGCGCCGAAGATGATGGCATACCGCTGGTCATTGACCAGATGCGGGCTGTCCAGGACGGCTTTGACGATAAGGCCGGCCAGCAGCGCGCCCACACCGCCGATCAGCTGCTGGGTCCCAAGCAGCGAACCCCGTTTTCCGGAGCTGACCGTGCGGCTGAACAAATCCGTCCAGGGCACCAAAATCAGGCCATCACCGGCGAACAGCAGGGTATAGATCAACAGGAAGACAGCAACCGTCAGCCAGGGATCCGGATGGATGTAAAGCAGGGGGATCATGATAAAAGGCAATGGGCGGAACAGAAACATGACCCGCGTGATATAGGCAGGTACATTACGGATGCTCCTGACATAAGGTCCAACCACAACCTGCAGGATAATCGAGGCAGCATGGGTAATGGTGGTTGCCAGTCCAGCCAGCAGCACACTGCGTGTGTATGTGTGGATAAAGACAGGGATAACCGAACTGGCATTCATAAAAGCCATGCCGGTAATAAAAAAGCTCCCTTCCGCCAGCAGGGCGCGGTAATTACGCCGCTGGACAGCCTGCTCATTCAGGGACATCATGTCCGTCAGCCCTGCAGCCACTGCTGCAGCCAGGGGTAAGCCTTTTCTCCCCAGATGCGGTGTTCTCCCGGAAATATCTCATAAGAAAAACGGTCTTCAGCGGACAGGACATGGTAGATCTCCGTGATTCTGGTGATGGCCTCCCGCGTGGCAGCGACAGGAAAAATCGGATCGTCCTGCCCGCTTTCAACCAGAAGCGGACGGGGCGCGATCAAGCCGATGATGTCCGGCATTTCAGCGTGGTTAAGCACACCGGGGATAAAATTGTCAACACAATGGAACATCGCCATAACACTGCCCTTGAAGGTGTTTGCATAGCCACTTACAACAGCCGCCTTGATACGATCATCAAGGGCTGAGGCAAAAGCGCAGACCAGCCCGCCGCCGGATATACCCATGCAGCCGATTTTTTGCTGATCTACCTCCGGCTTTCCGGACAACCAGTCAAGGACGCGCATGATCTGCCAGACACGCAAGCCGGCCATGGTGTAACCCATCATCAGGAGATTGCTGGAAATCCGCTGGCAAGAGCTGTTATTCAGTGGCTTTTGCTCATCCTCAGCCAGACGCAGGTCACCAAAGCCAAGAAGCTCGGGCACCACCACAACAAACCCCCTGCGCACCAGTGCAACAGCGAAATCCTGCTGGTAGCCAGGATCGTCGTCCGTCTTATCGCTGCCATCTGGCTGCAGACCGACGATATCACGGCTGCCGTAGCCATGCCCGTGGCAGGCAATGACCGTCGCGCAAGGTGCCTGGTCATGGTCTGGCAGCAAAATATAAACCGGGACAATCAGTTCATCCGCCAGCTTGAGGCTGACACGCCGGCGTGTATAGCCGTTACAGGCCTTTTCTTCCAGCAGATGCTCTTGCGGATATTCTGCTGCGTCCGCCAGGCTGGCCGCCAGGCCAAGATCTGCAGAAAAAGCTGACCGCAGCTCTTTTTGCCAGACCAGCCATTCATCATGTGACGTTGCCGCGAACCGATGCTGCTGCACGTTCTTTTCGTATAACGAGGCTAAAAAAGAATCGACTTGTCTACCCATTCTGTATCCTCCGCATGTCAAATATGATGATTCATCCTAACACATATGGCCTCAGCGCGTCACGGTAAAATTGGCTTAACAACGGTTATGGATCAGCCCGACTGCGGTCATCTCCCGTTGAGGCTGCCCGTTCTCCCGGAAAAGCAGCGCAAGCGTTTCACCATCATTCAGGCTGTCCTGCAGTCTGAACTGCCAGAACAAGCAATAGTCAGGATTGTAAGGGCTCAGGGAACTGCCGGACGTCAGGGCGGGCACAACAGCTGTTTGGATCTTATCATCAAGCAGCTGCAAGCCAGCCGGAACGAGAGGATCCAGTCTGAACAACCGGGGCACCTGATCGTGATTGGTCATCTCGACAGTAACCTGGACAAGGCTGCCCGGCGCGGCGGTCTGTTCAAACGGAACCACGCGGCACCAGGCGTCATCCCAGGCCCAGCCTGCTGCTTGTCCGGTTATTTGTTCAGTCAGCAGCTCCCGCTCCAACAGGTTTTTCTTGAGGGCTTGCCATTGATCCGCGGAAAAGCGGAAAGCCTGTGTTTGATGCTGGTTGATCAGGCAGTCGGGCTGGTATGAGCGGATACGATCCAGACAGAGGCGCATGCCTCTGCCCGGTCCGGGCAGAACACGGTTTTGCGGGCAATAATCGTCCAGACCAGTCGCTGAAAAAGAGTCACCGGCAAAAAGAACGCGCCGACCCTGTCCTTCGACCAGAAGGCCGCCATGATAAAGGGTCTGACCGGGAAACTCAAACGCTGTCAGGGTAAATCCGCGCCAGGTGAACACGGTCTGGTCAGCCAGGCCTGTCACCGCGAAAGGTTCAGGGTACTGGCAGGGAATAAAATAACGATCCGGGTGACACAACGTGTCCGCCGTCAGTCGGCTGGCATAGACCGGGCAGTCAAAAAGTGTGGCCAGGCATGCCAGACCCTCTGTGTGGTCATAATGCATGTGACTGATCCAGACACCTTCCAGGCCTTTGATTAAACCTGACTGAATCTCCTGATGAAGAATTTCCGCAATCTGGGGCAAACCACAGTCAATGAGGAAAGCATAGCCGTCCTGAGAGACCAGTAAGAAGGCAGGACCTTCCAGCCGGCGGATAAACGGAGGAAGCGGCAGCGTCTCAGCTTTGGGAAAGCGTGGCCAGTCCGCCTGCCAGGACTGATACAAGTCAGGAAAATAATGGTTCAACGCGGAAGCGTAGACAATATTTTTCTGCAAGCCGGTTAAACGATTTCTGAGCCGCTCAAGGCAGACAGAAGGATCTTTTTCCAGAGGGCCAAAAGCCGGCACCAGCAGATCAGGTTGTGCAGCCTTAAAGCGTTGCCAGGTTCGTTGCAGCTCCGGTGCGGCTCCCAGTATGCCATGGTAATCCGTAATCTGGCCAAACCCTTTCTGCAACGTCCACAGGTCTCGCAGCTTTCCACCTGCCATTGCGGCAGTGCTGGAAAAAAGAAACCGGCTATGACCGCTTTCCACCAGACCAGCCAGGGCACCAGGACATGAACCTTCTGCGTCGATGATATGCAGTAAAAGTCCGTTTGTGTTCAAGGTATCGCCAGGACTAACCCGGAAGGTGACCGCGACATTCTCTATCGGCATAGCCAAGTCTGGCGTCATGCGGGCAAAACGTCGCCAGCGAAAATCCGGATCAGTCCAGCGGTCTCCGGCTTTTTCAAGAATGTCGGCAACCGCTGCTGAGCAATATACCGGAACACGCTCCTCCAGCCAGCTGCTTAAGCCGTCAATCAGGTCACGGCGGTGCTGTGTCAGCAAAATACCGGTCAGTTCAGCAACGCCTAACGAACGGATCAGGTCGCGGGTACAGCCACGATGGCAGTCAATCAGAAAACCGCGTCCGTCCTTTTGCAGCAGACCAGCATTGACACCATGGTCTGCCAGTACCATAAGCTCATCTGTGAGTCGGATAACTTCAGTCATCTTATCGCTCCGCGTGGTCTTTTATGAATTGTTCATGATCCAGTTCCCAAAAAGCCAGATCCAGCTCTTCACGCGTGTTCATAACAATAGGACCGCCCCAGGCAATCGGCTCATGCAAGGGCCTGGCTGCCATAAGGATAAAACGCAGATCCTGATCCGCTGCTTGCACCCAGAACTGCTCGCCCTGGCCAAAGAGTATGGCCTGTTTTTCGGCAATCAGGTTTTCCGCATGTTCTGTGCTTAAGTTCGGGTCAAAAACGGCATGCCCGGAAAAAAGATAAACAAAAAGCGTTTGCTCAGGATCAATGTTGTAAGACCATTCCTGCCGGGCTGGCAGGGAAACATCCAGATAGGTCGCCGGTACATACTTACCGGTAAAGGCCCCCTGCCTGCCAAGGTAAGATCCGGCGATAACGCGAACCTGCGCACCATTTTGATTAATGACCGGAACATCCGCCGCCTTGATATCACCATAGGCTGGTTTCACCATCTTATCTTTGGCCGGAAGGTTCAGCCAGAGCTGCGCGCCCAGCATGCGTGTGCTGGCTTTGGGCATTTCCTGGTGAATGATGCCCGATCCGGCTGTCATCCACTGGCAGTCCCCGTCCAGAATGCTGCCGCTGTTGCCCAGGCTGTCACCGTGTTCAATATCACCGCTGATTAGGTAAGTGATGGTTTCAATGCCCCGGTGCGGATGCCAGGGAAACCCTTTGATGTAGTCTGCCGGATCTTCAGCGTCAAAAGCGTCCAGCATCAGGAATGGATCATAGTCCTTTGTGTCGTTATAACCGATGACACGGACCAGCTTCACACCGGCGCCATCAACAGCCGGTCTTCCTTTTGTGATTTTTATGATTTTTCTTAAACCATCCATATCAATTTCCTTCCTCACCTTATGGCAAATACTGGTGTAACAGACTGGCCTGATTGATCATTATTATAGCACAAGAGAGAAAAAATCCGCTGAACAGCGGACGCGTGCAGAAGCAGCAGAATGACCGGGCCGCGCCCTGAGTCAGAGCTTATTCGGGTTGCGTGCATTCAGGTCAAGGTATATACTTTCTGAAACAGGAGCAGCCGTGCCCTGAACAGAGCAATCAGCCGGCAAAGATAGCCATTTCCGCATTGTGAAGCGCCCCGGTAAACCAATTATGGCGGCGAAACAATAAAAACAAGACAAAGACAGAGGAGATAACAAGCTTATGGAACAGGGAGCCTATAACCCTTATATGACAGCGCAAACACAGTTTGACCAGGTGGCCGAGCAGATCAATCTGGACCCGGCTGTCCGGGCTTTGATCCGTCAGCCCAGCCGCGAGTTTCATTTCACGATCCCGGTTAAGATGGACGACGGCGGTACCAGGGTATTCAATGCCTACCGCATCCACCACAATGATGCCAGAGGTCCCGTCAAGGGCGGCATTCGCTTCCATCCCCAGGAAACGGTTGACACCATACGGGCATTGTCCATGTGGATGACCTGGAAATGCGCTGTGGTGGACATTCCGCTTGGTGGCGGCAAAGGCGGGGTTATCTGTGATCCGCACGACCTGTCCATGGGTGAGCAGGAGCGTCTGTGCCGCGGTTACGTGCGGCAGATGGTCAAAAATTTCGGGCCGGCTGTGGATGTTCCCGCTCCGGATGTCATGACCAATGGTCAGCATATGCTCTGGATGATGGACGAATATGAGGCGATCACCGGTGGCCATTATGCTGGTGTCATAACCGGTAAACCGGTCGGCATGGGCGGGTCGCTGGGGCGCAGAGAAGCTACAGGTTACGGTGTTATCTATACGCTGGCGGAGGCGCTGCCGAAACTGGGTATGGACCTTGCTCAAACCACCGCGAGCATCCAGGGATTTGGCAATGTCGGCGAATATGCGGCAAGGCTTTATGAAACGCTTGGCGGCAAGATCATCGCGATAAGCTGTTGGGACCAGCATGACCGCAAAGCCTATACCTTCCGCAAAAAAGAAGGTCTCGATATCGGCCGGCTCGCTGAAATCAAAGACACGTTTGGCTCGATTGATCTTGATAAGGCCAGGGCACTTGGCTGCGAAATTCTGCCAGGTGATGCCTGGATTGCACAGGAAGTCGACATCCTCATGCCCTGCGCCCTGGAAAACCAGATCACTTCTGAGGCATTCACCAGAATCAGCGGTCAGGTCAAGGTGATCTGCGAAGCTGCCAACGGCCCGACAACACCCGGTGCCGACAAGCTGATCCGCGAGAAGAATATTTACCTGATCCCTGATTTTCTTTGCAACGCAGGTGGTGTCACCTGCAGTTACTTTGAGCAGGTGCAGTGCAATATGAATTATTTCTGGCCGCTGGACGAGGTTCTGGATAAATTGAAATTCAAAATGACCGCCGCTTTTCATGCGGTTCATGACCTGGCCTGGCAAAAATCTCTGTATATGCGGGATGCAGCCTACATCATCGCGATCAACCGTGTTGCTGAAGCCGTTAAAATGCGCGGTTGGGTATAAAAGAGGGTTTGCACCCACAGCCCGCGCCAGAACCGGCCTGGCCTATTTTCCGGCATGAACAGGTACAGGAGACCGCGACCATGGAGCGATATAAAAATGTGGCCAAAGATGATCTGGTAGAGCGCGCCAAAGAACTGGAGTGCCTTTATCTGATCGATGAAGCGTTGGCCGGCACACCCTTTCCGGATGTTACACGTCAGATTGCTGAGATCATTCCCGTCGGTTTCCGGAGCTTGTCCAGCTGCATCGTCTCCATCAGGCTGGATGGGGAAACCTACAGCACCAAGCCTGACGTCCAGGGTGCTGATACATTGCAGACACCGATCATGGTCAACGGGGCCGAACGTGGCTATATCAAAGTCGCCTATCCCAAAAACACTTTCTCCGAGGACAGCCCTGTATTTCTGGAGCAGGAGAAAAAGCTGCTGCATACCATCGCAGCCCGTGTCGCAGAACAGGTGACCAGCAGAACAGATCGAGAAACCGATAGGTATCAGAATAAATGGAAAACAATCATCGATCTTCTACAGAAGACAGATCATGAAAGCCTGTTATATGTCTGTGGCAGGATGGTCAACATGCTTTGCCGCGCAAACCCACAGTTGCTGACAGCTGTTTACCAGGAAATGGGCTGGGCACATCTGGCCTACCAATGTGAAATGAACGCACCGCTGGACAGGCTGCCGGATATGGATGTAATTCGTCTGAGCGAACGCCTGTTCTCTTCAGCCGCAACCTTTCTTGACGATAAAAAGATCTATGAAAACATCAATCTGTGGATCTACCAGGGTAAAACCTATGACATAGCTCGTATTGTCAACAGGAAAGACTCGGATATTAAAAGCATCATCAAAGCACTTAAGAAATACGTTCAGACCGTCAAAGCCAATGAAGGATCCAGCGAAGCAACCAACCGCTGGCTGAAAGCAGAACTGATCCGCCGCTTCCTCACCGAAAACCCCGCTTCAATCACAAACGCGCAAAAACATGTCAAAATTGAAGCTTTTTGTGAACTGCTGGAATCGTATATCGCCTCACCCCGGGGGATCGGCAAAATCGGCGGAAAAGGGTCCGGCCTGTTTATTGCCCGCCAGATCCTTGAAGCCCAAAAGGATGCACACCCTCAGCTCGGCAGCATCAAATGCCCGCGCACATGGTATATTTCCGCAGAGGAGATGTACAACCTGATCGATAACAACGGTCTGGATGAACTGCACGAACACAAGTACAAAGACTTGACTGAGATCAGGGCGACATATCCCGGCATTATTCAACGGCTGAAGAATCTGAGTTTTTCAACCTTTGTTGATGACGCACTCAGTGAGATTCTGGATGCCTGCCCGGACAAACCTTTGATTGTCCGCTCATCAAGTCTGCTGGAAGATCAGATTGACACCTCTTTTGCCGGCAAGTACAAAAGTCTTTTTATTCCCAATACCGGCACAAAGGCAGAACGCCACAGACAGCTGGTCGAAGGAATTCTGGAAGTCTACGCCTCGGTGTACAACCCGGATTCCATCCAGTACAGGAAGAAGCATAACCTGCTCGATTACGCGGAGCAAATGGGTATCCTGATCCAGGAAGTCGTCGGCAAGAAAGTTGGGCCATACTATTTTCCGCTGGTCGCCGGACTGGCCTTCAGCAGCAACGAGCTGCGCTGGTCGCCGCGCATCAGGCGCGAGAGTGGCTTGATGCGTCTGGTCATGGGGCTTGGCACCCGGGCTGTCGACCGTATCGGAGATGATTATCCTGTGCTCATCTCACCCGGGCAGCCAGGCCTGCGTGTCAATCAGACACCACAGGATGTCAGGAAATACGCGCCTCGGAAAATCGACGTGCTGGATCTGGAAAACAAATGTTTCAGCACCCTGCCGATAATCGAGATGCTGAAAGCCTACGGCGATAAAATCGATCATATTGATCAGGTCGTGTCTGTGTACCAGCAGGACATGATCAGAGACACCAACCGGTTTACAGCGGATTTTACCCATGATGAATTTGTCGTGACCTTTGCCGGCCTTATGCAGAAAACACACGTTAACGCGCAAATCAAAGCCATGCTGTCGGTTCTGCAGGAGCATCTGGGCTATCCGGTTGATGTTGAATTTGCCAGCGACGGGGAATCTCTCTACCTGTTGCAGTGCAGGCCGCAAAGCCGCGGCCGCGATAACGCGCCGCCACCCATCCCGGCGGACATCCCGCATAACAACATCCTGTTCACCGCGAAAAAATACATCACAAATGGCCAAGTCAGTGGCATAAAAACCGTGGTGTATATCGATCCTGCGGCTTATGCCGGCATGGCCGTCCATGAGGATTATCTGCGTGTCGGCCGTGTGGTCAGCGAGCTGAACACACGCCTGCCGCGACGCAGTTTTATCCTGATGGGGCCAGGCCGTTGGGGCAGCCGCGGCGATATAAAACTGGGTGTACCCGTTACTTACGCAGACATCAACAATACAGCGATGTTAATAGAGATCGCGACCAGCACGGCAAATTACCAGCCGGAACTTTCCTTTGGCACCCATTTTTTCCAGGACCTGGTCGAGGAAAACATCAAATACCTGCCACTCTACCCGGATGAGACCCAAGTGCTTTTCAACCAGTCTTTTTTTAGCAGCACAAGCAACAGGCTGGCAGAAATGCTTCCTGAATATGCCGATCTGGCACCGGTTATCAAACTCATACAAGTTGATAAAGAGTACCAGGACCAGGAAGTCTGTGTGTTGATGAATGGTGATCTGGAAAAAGCGATGGCTTTCCTCACCCGACCACGAGAAAATGCCGAGCAGGCAACCACGCCATAAACTACCGGACAGGGTCGGCGGCTAAATCACATACAAACTGCCGCATGATACGGGCGCCATACAAGAGCGCGGACTCATCAACATCAAAATCATTGTTATGTGTCATCGAGACGATATTGCGGGCGATATTGCGGCCGCCGAGAAAGAAATAAACGCCTTTCCGTTTTTCCAGATAATGGGCGAAATCCTCTCCATACATGAGCGGCCTGTCGCGATAGAAAGCTTTGACGCCTGCAGTTACGGCAGACTGGAACATCCTGTCCGCCAGTGTCGGGTCGCTTATGACAACCGGCAGACCTGCGCCATATGTGATCTCGAACCGCCCGTGGCAGTACTCGGCGATGGATGCGCAAAGCGCTTCCATCCGTTGCTTGATGTAGGCAGAAACCTGGTTGTCATGTGTACGGATCGTCCCTTCCAGGAGACAGTGATCCGCCAGGATATTACTGGCCTTGCCAGCCTGGAAAACACCCACACTCAACACACGGGAGACAAGTGGATCAATTTCTCGGGATACCATGGTCTCCAGTGCTGTATAAGCTTTAACACCCATGGCGATCGCGTCGATAGCGGCATGTGGTGCAGCGGCATGGCCGGCTTTACCATAAAAGGACAGGCGGAACGTATCTGAAGAGGCAAAGGTAGCGCCATGGATCACGGCGGCCTCACCGCTGTCAATCTTATTATCCATATGACAGGCGGCAATAACATCGAAAAGTTCGTCCACGCCATCATTCATCATGAGACGTGCCCCGCTGCCGCCACCTTCACTGGCTTGACCTTCTTCATTCGCCTGAAAAATGCAGACCACACGGCAGTTGATCTGTTTTTCGATCGCCTTCAACGCTTTAACCGTACCGAGCAGGATAGCGGTGTGCGCATCATGGCCGCAAGCGTGCATGAGTCCTGCATGCTGTGATTTGTAAGGCACCGCATTTGTTTCCTGAATGGGTAGCGCGTCCATATCCGCACGCAGGCCGATAGAATAGTCCGATTTGTCTTCATTGATAAAAGCAACAAGGCTGCTCTTCCCATAGCGTTCGGTAAAGGGAACGCCAACGGCCTGTAGTTCTTTTTTGACCAGCTTCAGAGTCCCGGGCAGTGTATAACCCAGTTCCGGGTACTGGTGCAGCTGTCGCCTGATCCGTATCATGTCATTGAGATCGATAAAGTCCTGATCCTGTTTCATCGCAATACGGGCCTGGCCATGGTCTGACCCCTGCCCTGCCTCCTGACTATGCTGTAATGAGCCGCTGTTCTGGGCATGGCATTGGTCCATGATCTCCATAACCGCTAACGTTTCTTCCAGAGGAACAAAAGGGGTCTCGTCCAGGGCATAATAGGCATAACACTTGTCATAAAAATCTATGCTGCGCTCCTGGGCAATGGAAAAATCCCGCTCCAGCCAGGGGGAGGCGGCACGATCATTGATTGCGCTGACAGGATAATACTGCTGGTGCTGCACATCATGCGCCGGATCCAGATAACGCGCCCTGATAACCTGCTGACCATCTTGAGTCTGCAATTGGACTGCCGTACCGTTTTCCCCGAAGATCATCCAGGGATTGACCGTAACGGATGTCACCATGAGCATATCGATATCCAGTACGATATTATGGTCTGTTTCAATGGTGACACGGGCACAGTCATCCGCATCACCCGGTGTCCTGACCGTCATCAGCTTGCTGAAAACTTTTTTCGCCTTGCTGTTGGTCAGGTGCAACAAGAGGTCGATATAATGGGCACCATGGATATTCAGGGTACCTCCGCCCTGATTCAGGTAGGCCTTCCAGTTGGTTCTAACAAAGAAAGAAGACATGGTCCGCTTGATCATATAGATCTTGCCTAGCAGCTGGCTGTCCAGCAGCTGCCGCACCGCTTCGGTATCCGGCATCACACGCTGCGGCTGGTAGACCATCAGCTTACGGCCTGTCTTTTCCTGAGCGGCCTTGATCTCCAGGGCTTCCGCCATATGGTTTGCCATGGGCTTTTCCAGAAAAACGTCGATACCCCGCTCAAATGCCCCCAATGTGTGGGGCAGGTGAAAATTATGTGGCGAAGCGACGACAACAAGGTCCAATGCTTCCTGATCCATCATGGCATACGCATCAGTATAGCCTTTCACCTGGTACTTTTCCTTTGCTGACTGCAGTTTCTGCACATCCGGATCCGCTACGGCGGTCAAAAGAAATCCCGGATGGTTGATGATGGCGGGGACGTGGTAGTTCAGGCCCATACCCAGGCCGATGACTGCTGTTTTAAGTTGCATGATACCTTCCTCCCTGATTGCTGATGCCTGTTTGTTTATCAGGTGGCTTTGAAGATGCCGCCCTGCTCATAGATATACTGCCCTGCCAGGTAATGGCGCTTGATGGCCCTTTCCAGACTGGTCTGTTCCGGCAGGTCCTCCAGCTTTTTAAAGGGACGCACAAAAACAAAGGAAAAGACGCCTTGTCCGGTAGCCAGCCTTGGATAGGGCAGGTAGCGGTTCTGGAAGCTGACAATATTGGATTTTGGCGATAGCATCTGCTTGAGTTGCGGATCCATCAGCCAGGAATTGCAGATGATGGCTTTATAGGGGTAGTCCGGATAACAGCTGGCGAGAACGGCTCTGGCCTGCTGATAAGACTGATCGCATATTTCCGGTGTAAAGGGGCTGCTGACCCGGGCGTTCGGTATGTGGACGCTGACGATCGGATCGCCGGCTTCCAGAACGAGATGCCATTCAGTTTTAGGCAGGCAAATACGGCTGCTATCCGCCAGACCATCTGACCGCACCGGGTAACCTTCAAAATAAGACTCTGTTTCCCTGAAGTCAGCGTCCAGAGCCTGTTCCTCGTCCTGATAGCCAGGTGAACCGAATACCATGCCATCCTGCAAACGGCAGTCTGCCATCAGGAGGCAGGGTTTTTGTTTTTTGTTCCGGAAAAGCTTGACGGAACCATTGAAAGCTCTGAAAAATTCGAAATTCAATCTGCCGACCTTCAAGATACGATGGTCCAGGTACAACTGGAACCAGTTGAAGTAACGGAAAGATAGTCCAGGCCGGCCTGTGAGAAAATGAGTCTGGTTGATGCTTTCGGGGAGGGCTTTCAATGTGTCCAGGCAAATATCATCGGGGACACCGCGCTGACGCATCGCCTGGGCTACGCCCTCGATCATGGGCGCCAGTGCGAAAAACAAAATAAAATCATAGGCTTCGGAAGGCTGCCCTTCCGGTGTCTGCGGCGGACTTATTTCGCTTATCTCCTGGAGAAATGCTTTGCGGTCGCGCATGGCAAACTGCAACAGTTGTATATAGCCGGTCAACAGCGTGTCCTCCCTGATTTGCTTTGCAGCTTCCAGTACAGCCTGCTCATAACCCTGCATGACACCGTATGACTGGTTAAGCTGCTCCAGGAAATGGACAGACGCAAAACAGGCGCCTTCACGCTGGTAATCAGCCATCGCTTTGGCAAAGATCGTGTCCCAGCGCGCGGGATAATGATCAACATGCAGCTGTCGCATCAGGTCCGCTGCCGTGCTCATGGTACCGTTCATGTTAAAGGGTGCTTTCCAGTTCGAGCAGTTTCCGGCTCATGACCGGACCGGCTTCCGGAACAAGTTTGCTGGAGCTGCAAAGTCTTGCTTCGTAGATGCCCGGCTGAAACTGTTCGGGAATAGGGACATATCCGGCACAGCCATTGGCCAGATTGGCTGTCATGACGTGTCGGTCCGGTGTGTTTTTTTTCATAAAACGAGCATATTCCGTATAGATCTCACCGGGCATATCATAAAGGACCACATCGGCAATGCGCAGAGCCTGGACGACGACCTGTACTTGCTGAACGCCTTCCCTGGCAAAACGCTGTGCCTCTTCCGCGTAAAAGCGGTCAACAGGGGATGATCCGGCATCAGCCAGCACACGCACTGCCCATTCCAGAAGTTCAGCTGAGGGCTGGCGGGTGTCGATTGACAGGTAGGCATGAGCGCCCCGGATGTTTTCACAAGCCATCGGCTCCGCAATCTCACGTGTCCGGATCACTTCAGAAGCCAGCCGGTTGCCCATTTTAACGTAGTAATCGGGAACCTTATGTGAGCCTTTCTCAAAATCACTGTGGTTGAGGTTACCGCAGAACCCGTTGATAAAGACAGGAATAAATGAGCTGCCGAACATTTTCTGCAGACGATCTTTAAGTGCGCCGGGATAATCGCTGGAAAAAGAAGAGCCGCCGACGCAGTCGCAATGACAAGCATAATTGATGATCGCGCCGTAGGGCGTTTTATCCAGGTTATCGATGCGGATGACGCCGACCTCGGGATCAATCTCCCCGAAAGGCTTTTTTTCACCACCAACACCGGGATTGGTTTTATACTGACCGTCTGCCAGGACAAAATCCCGGTAGTGGGCGATCTGGTTGTCACTGCCCTGACCCCAACTCAAGGTCACCGGCCGGCTTTGCGCAGCCGCCAGGACCGCCGTATCAATGATCCGTTGTTTGAGAAAGGCGATATAGGCGGTGTCTTCTGTTGCGAAATCCCCCCATGTCCAGACCGGTCCGGCAGTGTGCGAATGTGTTGCGGCCAGCATGATGTTTTCTTTGGGCATTGCAAGTTTTCCGGCAATCTCCGAACGGGCTTCTTCTGCCATAGCGTCAGGCAGCAAGATGACATCCGCTGACGCGACCACCGTTTTTTCGCCTGTTTCATTCTCCAGGTATGCCGTATGCACATAGAGTTTTTCGCGTATACCCTCTGCTGTTCTGCGGTAAAGCTGACCGGGGATGTTACTGCCTAAAGCGGGTGTTATATCCTGAATATACAGTCCACATTTCATTTTGCTTCCTCTTTCTCACAAAGGTTCGTGCTAATCAGGCCTACATAAGGCATGATCAGATTTCTATACCCTGTGGATAGGGCACATCGGGAATCAGCACCGGCATGCCGCTTTCCTCTGATTCAGCGGCGGCGATGGCAATGGCAGCGCTGTCACGGGCCCCTTTCGCGCCTTTCATCGACGGTTTGCCTTCCTGCAGACAGCCCAGGAACGCTTCCACGATGCCGGTGTCACCACCCCCGTGGCCACCTTCCGACTTCTCCGGGTAAATATATCGAGGTTCTTTTTCGAAGCGCTTCCAAAGCTTGATTTTAAAATTCTGTTCATTGTCATAAAAGGCTTCGATCTTGCCTTTATCGCCAACGAACATAAACTCACGGGTATATTCAGGCGTGAAATGGCATTCCATATACGTCAGCCGCGCGCCATTGTCGTAATCAACCAGAACATGGCTGTTATCCGAAACATCGCACTCGCGGGCGAAAACACAATAGTCCGGTACATCGGACAAGACCGCGCCATAATCCATTTTAAAGTTGTTGGTATCCTTGAACTCCGGACATGTGTCGCGAATCTCACAGTCGCGGCAGCGCTTGTCATTTGGCGCGTCACCGCCGTAGACATCGAGTCCGCCTGAAGCATAGACTTTTCTGGGGGTGGCATTAACCAGCCAGTTAGCCAGATCCAGTGAATGCGTTCCTTTTTCCAGGAGCAGGCTCTTGATGTATGCTTTGCGGCGCCTGGGTCCGTGGAAATAGTACTGGCCGCCCACCGATACATTATCGACGACGGTGCCGATGATGACCTTGCCGATCTCGCCGGCTTCAATCAATGCCTTGCAGTCACGCATGAGAGTGCAGTATCGCAGTTCCAGACCGACCATAAAGACCACATCACTTCCCTGCCAGGCTCCGATGATCCGATCACAGTCCGCAATGCTCTGCGCCATTGGTTTTACCAGAAACATGTTCTTCTTCGCCTGCAGGACTTTAACCGCGCAATCTGCATGCGCGAAATCAGGTGTGGCGACAACAACCGCGTCCAGGCCAGGATGAGCCAGGAAGGCGTCGATATCTGTATAGCCTTTAACCGGCTGTTCCAGCAGGTCATGATCCTTCAGCCAGTCGATGGCCGAATCGATCTTGTCCTGACGAACATCACACAGACACTCAATATAGAAATGACCGTTACGGACAAAAGCACCACCGCCAAAAAAAACACCGCGGCCGCCCAGCCCCAGAATCCCAATACCGTATTTACCGTTTTTCATCTGACCCTCCGTAATTTTTGAATAGACTGTTATTTACGTCGCGCGGGTCAGGCCAAGCCGTTTTCAATAAATGATCGCCAGTTCAAGCCTGGTCCGGCCCTTTTCTGAAACCAGTATAGCATACAACGCCAGCTTTACACGGTTGTCTTTGAGACACCTGATCTCGTGCCAAAAACGGTAAAACTGATCACACCAGGCGTAATCCCCTTTGGTGCGCCGGTAATCTGCAGCCGGATCTTCATGTAGTTTCCTGGTGAAAACCTGCGGTAGTCAATATTATGGTCCTCAACATTATGGCTCATATCCAGAAGGGTGACCCATTCATCGGATTCCGGTTTCTGGCCTTTGATGATGTATTGGTAGGGTCCAGGCAACGCAGCATGAGCATAATCCAGACCAACATCGCGCCAAATCAAACGCGACGCGGCGATCACATAGGGTGCTTCCAGATTGACATCAATCCAGCGTTCCGTATCACCTTCCGCAGGTTGCCACCATGTCAGCAGACTATCATCAAAAGCATAAAGAGGATTACGGCCATCCACAAAGCTTGATGCCCTGATGTGCGCGCGTCTGCGGAAAGTAAGCGGCAGCAAACCTGCGTCGTTTCCTTTGAGCGGCTCTGAAATGACGCCAGGACCATATTGGGGTGTTTCCGTAATTCCGGGGCAAAAAAGCTCACCATCCTCGTTAACACCTATCAGATCCATGCCGATTCTACGTTCGAAACAATGCGTGTAGCACAAGGTACAGGTGTAAAACGCCCATATCGTACTTTCTGGTCCGTCCACAATGCAGCCATGGCCTGCACCACGGACAATCCCGCAGCGATGCTGGGTGATGGGATTGTTTTTCTGCAGAATGAAATGGCCGAGTGGCCCTTCATCTGAATAATAGGCGCACATGCAATAAGTTGAAAAAGATGTACCGGGAGACGAGCAAATCAAATAGTATCGTCCGCCGTGCTTGTACATCCATTGTCCCTCCAACCAGCCAAAACGTGTATTTTCATGATGTTCACCAAAGCGTTCCCATTCATTTTCCGTATTCAAAGCGCAAAGCACGATCGGCTCGGTCTTAAACACCCTAGGATCGTCCGCTTTCAACTCAACGCCCAGAGTCTGTGAAATGAAAACATACTTGTCATCTGTTTGTAGCGCAGAAAAATAATACAGATACACACGGCCGTCTTCATCGGCAAACAGGGCAGGGTCTGTAGGTTTGAGCGATGTGCCGTCCGGCAGGATGAAGTCGCCCATATAGTCGAATGGTCCAAGAG
>JAAYLM010000065.1 GCA_012521915.1 Oscillospiraceae bacterium
CGCTTCATCTGTTCGGCCTGAACTTTTATGGCGTCTTCATGAACATTGTTCATCGTTTTACCCTCCTGAAAATAGAATGGTGAACTTAATGATTTATTATGACATCTTGTAAACATAATTTCTGTGACATAAACACCTAAAATCGTAACAATGTCTGAACGAAATCAAACTTCTGCCTGATAATGGCTATCGTTTCATGAGAAGGTATAGGGGTTACCGTTGTTCAATGGCTGAAACGAGCTCATTATTTTTGATAACAAGACCTTCAGCAGAGGCATCATCCAGGAGGAAAACGCGCAGGGGCTCTTTGATCAAGGCTGATTTCACGTTTTTATTATCGCTGATGGTTATTAATCTGGACCTTTCAATCCAGATGGTTTCCCGATCTGCTGATTCTTCGGTTCTAGGTCTGTCATTTATAAAGATGTTATCGACAATAGTCAGGTTTTCAGAAGATACAAGATGAAAGGCACGGCTCGGGAAATTTATGAATTGATTGTTTTTGAAAGCAAGATTTTTAAAAATCGGATAGCGTGCGGCGCCGCCCGGTATGTTGACAGAAAAATCAATAAGAGCGCTCCAGTCGTTCACATTGCACTGATCGAACACATTGTTGACCACATCTATGTTTTCCAGGCCTGTTCCTTCATTCCAGTCCTTTGCCACATCAACCTGAATGAGAATCGCGGCACCTTGTGTCCTGAAAAACCTGTTATGTTCCACCAGTCCCCAGCCTGTGCGCAGCAGCAGGCCTCTTGCTCTGTTCTCATGGAAATAATTCCCACGTATCACATAATGGTCGGCGTTATATTTTGTATTACTCAGTATGGCGCCTCCTGTGATTTCATCCGGCAGATCATCAGCAAAGACCATCCGGGAAGTTGTATCTGTAACTGGAGATATTTTCATGATGCGTGACGAGAAGCCAATGTCTATGAAATCCGATGTTCTGAATTGAACCATGTCACCAATCTCAAACAGGGCAGCATTGTTGGCCAGACAGGCTTTGCTGCTGACAAGTTCCTGAACAACAGAGATACCATTATGAATATTGATACAATCATCACCCATGCCACTTATCTCACAGTTTTCTATCCAGCCAAACCCATTCGTGTTGCTGCAATGAATCGCGTCTGCTGTTGTGGTGATGAAACGATTGGTTCCCGGCCGGTTGATGATCTTGCAGTCAGAGATCTGATAATGGCTTGTACCATGGTACAGATAAAACCCCATACCAGCTGCTGAATAGATGGTAATCTGCCTGAAGGATATATTGGCGCACTGATTGACATTAAAGACATTGCCCGAATACATGTGGTGCCGGACCAGGTAATGCTCCCCATCCTGCAAACGATGCAACGCTCCGTTATGATAGACGCGCAGTTCGTTATCTGCCAGCTGTTCGGTCTTTAAAAATGTCAAAGCGTCCTGCCAGAATTCTTTTCCACCCTCCAGCCCCGGAGTCAAAGTAACTGGATCGAATTGATTCATGGTCAACCATTGATCCTCCGGGGAAATTTCATTTCCATAGGGGAAGATGAAATCAACATAGCTATGGTCCTCCGCCACATTCTGAACGACCGCCAAAGTCGCCAACTTTTTTGTGTCCCAGTCCCAGTCAAAGGTCAAATTCTGGATAAGAATGGCGTCACAGTTTATCAGTAAAGGGTAGCCA
>JAAYLM010000440.1 GCA_012521915.1 Oscillospiraceae bacterium
GCCGGTGTCCGTTACGTCATCACTGCGGTGTCAAGTTCCAGAAGAAGACCGGATTGGTTCACATCAGCGGCAAGACGATCCGGCGCGCACAGTATCTGAAGCTGCTGGGTGAACCGGAATACAAGCAGCTGACGCGATTACGCAATGCAGTTGAAGGAATCCCCTCTGTACTGAGGCGTAAATACCGGGTCGACGAGATGCCGGTCAGGGGATACGTGCGCTCAAAACTGTGGTACTTCCTGAAAGTGGGAGCTATAAACACCAGGAGGGTGCTGGAGTGGGCAACCGAACAGGCCTCTTCCTTGCTTTTTCAGCGATTCTACGCCACTGTCATTTTTAAGTGTTACAAAACGCCGGAAAAAGTGTCAGCTTGATTTTTGAAGTGATTCTCAAGAATCGGCTTTCGGCACCCGAACCAATGATTGTTTTAAACCTATCCGGATGTGTTGATATATGATAATATGGTTCATGAGTCCATGGAACAGTCGCCGATAAAAAAGATATGAACTTTCATCCATTTTTCATTCAGGCATTTTGACAATCTGATAACATCTGGCATATGCCTGAATTCATATGTTTTATCGTCAATCTCACCTGACGAAGCATGTCACACGTGGGGAAAACAAAAATCGGAGGAAAAGCTATGAAGAAAATCATCTCAATCGCCTTGATTTTGGCACTGCTTATCTTGAGCGCCGGCTGCACGGGACCTGGTTCAACGACCAAGGGCGATGCAACAGGCGGCCAAACCACCAAATCAGGCGGGCAGACCACGACCGCAACCACCACCAAGGAAACCAGCAAGCCCGTCAACGGCGATGCCGACGATACGGTCTCTGCCGCCTATGGTGTGTACATCGAAGCTAAATCCGAAATGATCACCAACCTTATGGACGGATTGGGGGAAAATGACGAAACCGCCATGATGGTCCTCGATCTGCTTGGTGTGACCATGCTGGATTTGACATTGCTGCCGGCCAGCCTGTTTGGTCTCGGTGAAACGGCCGTTAACGCCGGACTCGGCTTCCTGGGAGCCAGCGATGTCCGCTATTCGGAAAACGGCAACCAGTACAAGGTCACATACAAGGAGAAAGAGGGCAAGGCCATCAATGTGGAGGGCACCTATGACAAAGGCGCCAATTCCCTGGTCTGCTCATCCAGCACGGACGGCAAAGTCAATCTCTATTCGGAGTATTACGAGACGTCGTTTGGCTATATCGGCCAGTACTACCTGATCGGAGACGATGACGCCATCACGGTTTATCAGATCAGCATACAGGGAACAGACGGCGTCCTTGGCATTTCGCAGTCCGGCGACTATAAACCGTTGACCGGCCGCGAAAACGTGGATTTCCCCAAGGAATGCGACGCCTGGTATGCGATATCAGAACAAAAGATTACCGGCCTGACCGCCGACGGCAAGGAGATCTCGTTCACCGCCAAAGGTGAATGACAAAACTGGAGCCTGGAATTATCGGACCTCGCCGCACCAAGCGGCGGGGTCCTTTTCAGCTAACAGCCTGTGTGGTCTTTCGCTTGCACCGCGGTTTCTTCACTGCAGGCATAGTAGGACTCCTGACA
>JAAYLM010000441.1 GCA_012521915.1 Oscillospiraceae bacterium
CCAGGAGCTGGTTCAGCTTTTGTGTGCTGCGAATAAACCGGAAGGCTTGCCGCGGAACCCGGAAAGCTGAACAAAAGGTGTTCAGCAGACAAAAACAATTCCGGGGCACCACTCCCGGAATTGTTCCAAAATTGGAGGAGAAAAGTATGAAAGAAGGAGGTTAGCAATTCCTGTCTTGCTATGCTTTAAATTTAACAGAATTCTTTGTCTAATTTTATAAGTAAATATGAATAAATGTGAACAGGATAAAAACAAAGCAATAACGTCAAGAATTAAGCTGGACCAGCCGCTCAGGAATGATCAGGCGGGCCAGTCGGTCACACAGCCAGGCAAGGGCAAGGCCTCCAACAATATCCGGCGTATAGTGCTGCCTGATCAGTACGGTGGAAAGCATGATCAACACAACCAGAACCGTGATCAGGACGCGAAACCAGATTTTCGCCGGTCCATAACGGATCAGGGTGACACCTTTCAGCGCGGCTATGGCCACATGCAGACTGGGAAAGCAGTTGTAAGGCTCATCTGACGCATAAATAAACAGGAGCAGGCGGGAAACGAGATCATCACCCGTCACGGGCGGGCGAGGTACATACGTAGGATAAAGCAGGAAGATAAGCGCTGAGAGCAGCATAGCCAGCAGAACACCTGCCGTATGCCGATAGATCCGCCTTTTCTGACCACGATCAAAAACCAGCCAGAGAAAAACAGCGGCAACCAGGACAAACCAGGCACAGTAAGGCAAAACGAAAACCGGCAGAAAAGGCAGCCGATCATCAATCGACCATTTCCAGACCACGGCAAGATCAGTGTTGCGCGTCAGCCGGTTGGTCTGCAGATAGATAAGTGTTGAAAACAGGTAAAGTGAAGCAACCATAAGACGGCTCCACCAGGTATCGTTGACGAACCCGTCTTTGGTCAGGCGCCACACGCTGCAAGGCTTCATGGCAGTACGGTGACAGCGGTTCCTTCAAGCAAGTCAGCCTGATTCCGGGGTTGTTTGATCTGATAGCCACCTTCAGGGTAAACCAGCTTAACCGTCACAGCACCATAGGTGTTGGCGAAATCCTGCGGATCGATCCCGGCCAGTTCAGCCCTTTTTTCACAGTACGCTTTGAAAAATGAGATCATATCCTCGCGGGACACTTGATCTTTGGTCGCAGCCATCAGGTAACTGTTTGTCGTAAACCAGATGTCAACCTCTTTTTCCGCGTTAAGCGAAAAAGGCGCCAGTTCATCAATCGAAGCAAGCAAGCCCTGCCGGATCTCATTTCGTTTCATGACGACCGGAACAGAGATCCCAGCGGCTATCAGGACAACCGCCAGGCAAATCAGGAGAATACGCAGCTTGATTCTGCCGGGCACGCGAATTTCCGGCAGTTTGACCGGTTCCTTGGGCACATAGACCGGCGGTGGCGCAGGCCTTGGTTTCTTGGGTTTTTTCAGCTGTGCCTGCTCCCCCTTGCCTGATCGCTCACCTTGTTCGGGATCGAGACTTGGCCCTTCGTACTTGGGTTGAGGCAGGTTGGGGAAGGTGTACGCGGACGGGTTCTCCGCAATGGTAAGCGCCTGCTCAGTTTCAAAAACAGCGTCACAGAACAGGCAATGTCCTTTGGCTGCGTCAGCATCAAGATGGATGATCGAACCACAATTCGGGCAACGCCCTTCTTTTATCGGCATATGGACCTTCCTTTATCACATGCAGGCAACCTTGTCGGGCTAAACCTGGCAGTTGTTTTTCAGCAATTACTTACAGACGACAATATGATATTATAAGGGGAAATGACAAGATAGGCAAGGGAGGTGGCTGACATGGCCGCAAACAAAACAGTCGTTGTCATCGATGGGCAAGGCGGCGGTATCGGCAGAGCCATTGTTGAACGCATACGCAAAGACGAAGTCTCAGGTATCGAATTGCTCGTAGTCGGAACAAACGCCCTGGCCACAGCCAATATGCTCAAGGGCGGCGCGGATGCGGCCGCAACCGGCGAATCGGCGATCATCTGGAATTGCCGGCATGCCGACATCATCATGGGCGCGATCGGCATTGTGGCGGCTGGCTCCATGTATGGTGAGTTGAGTCCGGCTATGGCGACGGCGGTGTCCCATTCAGATGCCTGCAAGATCCTTATCCCGGTCGGCAAATGCCGCCTCTTGATTGCCGGCGTCAGTGAGGGCGCCCTGCCAGGGCGCATTGATGAAGCTGTCATGCTTCTTAAGCAAACGCTGGCAGAATGACCTGGATAAGCAATAAGACAAGCAGCCTGATCGCAAGGAGGATCCCGGAATGATAAAGGCAAACCTGCTTCAATCATACTTGAATGACAACGCCAGGCAATCGTTGCTGCGCCAATTGTACGGCCCTGATCCGGCTGGACAGGCGAATGGCATCAGACGCTGGGGACGGCTGGCTGATTTTTTCTCCAGCTGCTTTCCCGGACATGACCATTTTAGCCTCTATAGTGTCCCGGGACGCACTGAAATTGGCGGCAACCATACTGACCACCAGCACGGCCGTGTCCTTTGCGCATCCGTCGACCTTGACATCATCGGTATCGCAGCGCCCAACCAGGAAGGTGTGATTCGTCTCCAATCAGAAGGGTTCCCCAAGATGGATGTCATCGATCTGAAGCAACTGGAACCCGTACCGGAAGAGCGGACCCATTCAGCTGCTTTGATCCGGGGCATCGCCGCGGCGTTCAATCATCGGGGCTGCCGCATAGGCGGTTTTGATGCATGTACAACGAGCCTGGTCCCCAAAGGGTCCGGCCTCAGTTCATCAGCCGCCTTCGAAGTCCTGGTCGCCACCATACTTGACCATCTTTGGAATGAAAGTCGCCTTTCGCCTGTCGAGCGTGCGATCATCGGCCAGTACGCGGAGAACAACTATTTCGGGAAGCCCAGCGGCCTGATGGATCAATGCGGTTGTGCTGTCGGCGGTTTCATGACCATCGATTTTCGCATACCGGGAGAAC
>JAAYLM010000442.1 GCA_012521915.1 Oscillospiraceae bacterium
AGTCATGGCTGGTGGCATGTGACCAGTGCATAGGGCCCCAGGCAGTGATGTATGGATGATGCTGGGCAAAGACATGGTACCGGCCGTCGACAAAGGCCAGTCCGTTCGGGTCATTAATCCAGCCCTGTTCCGGCGTATAGTGCCATTTTGGCCTGAATGATCGGCTATGCTGCTGAACCATATCACAAGTCTCCTTTTCGTTAGGCAGTCGTCTGTCCGGTCAACTTTAGCGTTTGCGCAGAGGCAGGCAGGTTTATATAATCTTTTGCATCTAAAGTAGTGGTGATTCTCGTTTCAGTTTAAACCGTACTGTCTGGATTTGCCAGTGACATGGGTGGTTAAAGATGATCTGACCGGGCACGTGTCATCTTCGAACCACCTCCGTTTTTTTCATTTGCTTCAGCCCTGTCTGGGTTTATAATGGAGAAAACGTCGAGGAGGTACCGTTATGCCACTGATTGATCTGCCACTGGATTCTTTACGCGAATACAAAGGACTCAGCCCCTGTCCGGAGGATTTTGATGCTTTCTGGTCAGACGCTCTCGCTGAAATGCGCGCGGTCGATCCTCAGGTTGAACTGGTGCCCGCTACTTTTCAGGCGCCGGGTGTGGCTTGTTTTGACTTATATTTCACGGGTGTGCGCGGTGCCAGGCTACATGCCAAATATCTGCGACCTCTTCATGTGTCTGAACCTCATCCGGCTGTCCTGCAGTTTCATGGCTATTCCGGCAACTGTGGCGACTGGCGGGACAAACTGGCTTTCACAGCGGCCGGATTCAGTGTTGCAGCGCTTGATAGCCGCGGCCAGGGCGGACAATCCCAGGATACAGGAGGCGTCAGCGGTACAACCCTGCGCGGGCACATTATCCGCGGACTTGACGACGCACCGGAAAATTTGCTGATGCGCCATAATTTTCTGGACACGGCCCAGCTGGCAGCCCTGGTTATGGCCATGCCGGAAGTTGATGAAGACCGTGTCGCCGCGATGGGCGGATCGCAGGGTGGTGGCCTGACTGTGGCTTGTGCCGCGCTGGAACCACGGATCAAGTGCCTGGCACCCCGTTGCCCTTTCCTCAGCGATTACCGCCGTGTCTGGAAAATGGATCTGGCTAAAGACGCTTATGAGGAGCTGCGGCTTTTTTTCCGGCACTTCGACCCGACACACGCCAAAGAGGATCTCTATTTCCGGCGCCTGGGCTATATCGACATTCAAAATCTTGCCGGCAGGATCCGCGGACATGTGCTTTGGGCACTTGGCCTGATGGACACGGTCTGTCCTCCTTCAACCCAGTTCGCGGCCTACAACAAAATAACGGCACCAAAGGACATGATCATTTATCCGGATTTTGCGCATGAGAATTATCCAGGTTTCGATGACCAGTCGTTCATGTTCATGGTGCAGCACCTGACCTGACAGCCAGGATCAACGTCCGGAGCTCTTGCCCGCTCGCGTGACGCCGATCAGGGAACGCCCGTACTCTGTCATGGTCATATCGTTGCGCTGACGGAAAAGACGGGAAAAATAGTGGGGGTTATCATAACCAAGAGAGGCGGCGATCTGAGTGAAATTCAGGTCGCCCTCTTCTATCATGCGCCTGGCTTCACCCATTTTCAGGTCAATAAACCAGTCAATCAGGCTTTGACCGGTTTCCACTTTAAATTTTTTCTTCATCAGGGATACACTGCAGCCGGCAGCCCGGGCAATTTGCCCCAGCGAAAGGCTTTCATGGACATGTTCTTCAAGATGGTGCCTGATCCGTTCGACCAACTGATGCCTGTTGCTCATCTGCGCATATGTTTCCGCCCGCTGCCGGATCCGTACGGCATGGCTCTGCCGGTAAAGCAGAAGGAGCATCTGTTCAAGATACCCCAACACCAGCTGCGGCCCGCCTGGCAGCGCATCAGGTAAATACAGCGGTCTGCGCCCGCAGCCCTCTACAGGCAGCATGTGGCCGCCTGCTTCCTGCACAGCAGCCTGCAGCGCTTCGCGCGGCGGTCCATTCAGCGTCAGGATCCTATGTCTGAACGCCTGCATGATGCTGCTCTCACAAGTAAATGCGCAGACAATGAAATTAGCCGCCGTCTGGCCGCAGGCATGGACTGCATGAAACTCGCCGGGACAGTGAAAAGCCAGTTCACCAGCTTTGAGGACATACTGTTGCTCACCGGCAGTAATCAGCATCTGCCCTTTATCGATATAGATAAACTCCCAAAAATCATGTGTCTCACCGTCAAAAGAGAAATTGCGCGGGCTTTTATAATAAAAAAGGCTGATCAGGTCAGTAATCGACAGGGTTTTTTCGATATAATGGTATTGGTACAGCTCCTGCAAAATGATCGCTCCAGACTGCCGGTCTGACCATAGCTGCCAGGCAGCCGAACCGGCTCAGGCCAGAATACTGCACTATCTGCTTAGGGTCAAGCAAAAATGAAAAGGATGTGTCTTTTTCTGCACAAACAGTCGCCTATTCTCTATTTCAATCCGGCCCCCGCCCCTCTACAATGGAGAAAGACGCACGGCACAGCAAACAACAGCAGCTGAAATAGCCCTATCGGGGTATCGTTCCTTATATCAACCAAAGGAGGTCTTCTTATGAAAAAAGGTATCAGCATCTGGTCTTTCACAGGACAACCACTGGATGAATGCTTTCGTATCGCCAAAGAAGCCGGTTTTGACGGCGTGGAAGTCGCGCTGGACGAAAAAGGCGAAATCGGTATGGACGCGACAGAAAAAGACATGATCGCAATCAAGGACATGGCCAAACGGCATGGTATGCCTCTGTACAGCCTGGCAACCGGTTTGTACTGGAAATATTCCCTGTCAGCCGATGACCCGGCTGAGCGGGAAAAAGCCCGTGCTGTTGTGGCCAAGCAGCTTCAAGTCGCGGCCTGGCTCGGTTGCGACACCATCCTGGTGATTCCCGGCAGTGTCAAACGCGGTCTGGAAGCCGGTGCGCCTGTAGTCGCCTATGATCTGGTTTATGAAAGGGCACTGGAGGCGCTGCGCGCCCTGGCCCCGCTTGCGGAAGACCTGGGGGTTGCCATAGGCCTGGAAAATGTCTGGAATCAGTTTTTAATGTCTCCGTTGGAAATGAGGGATCTGATCGATCAGGTCGGCAGCCCCGCTTTAGGCGCTTATTTTGATGCCGGCAATGTGCTCGCCTTTGGTTATCCTGATCAGTGGATCCGCATTCCCGACAAACGCATCCGCAAGGTCCACATCAAGGATTTCCGCCTGGAAGCAGGGGGGCTCGCTGGTTTTGTCGACCTGCTGGCGGGCGATGTTGATTTCCCCGCTGTTATGCAGGCCTTGCAGGCTATTGGTTATGATGACTGGATCACGGCGGAAATGGGCACCTATCGTCATTATCCGGAAATAGTGCTGACACATACATCCGTCGCGATGGACAAAATCATGCAGAGGTCCTGAAGCAGCAAACAGCCTAAGAAAACATGACAGGGAGGATTTATCATGATCAAAGTTGGTTTTATTGGTTTCGGGGGTATTGCCCAGGCCCACCGGGCGGCTTATGACAACCTGGCAAAAAAAGGTGTTCCGGTCAGCCTGGTCTCCGCTTGTGACATTGACCCTGAGCAGTTTACTAAGCGTATTGAAATCAATCTTGGTGTCGCCAAAGTAGATGAAAGCCGCAAACTGGCCACCTACACGGACCTGGAAGAAATGCTTGCCAAAGAAAATCTGGATATGATCGACATTTGCCTGCCCACTTTTCTGCATGCCCCGTATGCCATTGACATGCTGAAGCGTGGGTACCACGTACTGAGTGAAAAGCCTATGGCCAGAACCAGCGCGTTGTGCCTGGATATGGTCGCCGCGGCAAAACAGGCCAAAGGGAACCTGATGATCGGTCAATGTCTGCGCTTCTTCCCGCAATATGAATATCTAAAAAAAATAGTGGATGAGCAGACCTACGGCCGGGTGATCAGCGCCCGCTTCAGCCGCTTGAGCGGTCCGCCGATCTGGGCCTGGCAGAACTGGTTTATGGATTATGAGCGTTCCGGCGGTTGTCTGCTGGATATGCACATTCATGACCTCGACATGGCCCGATATCTGTTTGGTGAGCCCCAGGCTGTCTCTTGCCGCACACAAGATGTCCAGTCCCGCATGGATGTGGTCCATAGCGTGCTCTTCTATGAGGATATCCCGGTTGTCGCTGTAGGCGACTGGTCTATGGATGGTTATCCTTTCTCAGCCGGCTACATGGTCGGCTTCGAGAAAGCGACTGTTATCTTTGAACAAAACCTGGTCAAGGTCTATCCGCGGTCAGGCGAAGCATTCCAGATTGATATGGATTACGAAGTAGCCGGCATCGAACGGGAAATCGAATATTTCATCGGCTTGATCGAGAACGGCGGGAAAAACGACAGGAACCCGCCGGAAAGTGCTGCCCGCAGCGTCATGCTGGCCGAAGCACTGCGTGACAGCGCGCTGGCGGGCGGCAAACGCATAGACTACAACGGAGGTGTACAGGTATGAACATTGGCCTCATTATGTCCTATCGCCAGGGAACCGATCTGCTCAGTAAATTCCGTCAGGCACGTGAACTGGAACTGGACAGCTGCCAGCTGAGCATCTGGGACAGCTCCTTGTACACGGACGAGCAGGCGGAGATTATCCGCAATGCTGTCCAGCAGACCGGTCTCGCCATATCCGCGCTCTGGGCAGGCTGGGGCGGGCCCATGGAGTGGAATTTCACTGCTGGCCCGGCCACCCTGGGCCTGGTGCCGGTCAGTTATCGCAGCATGCGCTTGAATGACTTGATGCTGGCCAGCGCGTTCGCTGTAAAAATAGGTGTGCAGGATATCGCCACGCATGTCGGCTTTTTGCCGGAAAACCCTGACGACCCCAACTACAATGGTGTGATTTCTGCGCTGCGCAGCCTGGTCAGGGTCATGAAAGAGCGTGATCAGTATTTTCTTTTTGAAACAGGCCAGGAAACACCGGTGACTTTGCTGCGTGCCATTGAGGATATTGGCACAGACAATCTGGGCATCAATTTTGACATGGCCAATCTGTTGCTTTACGGCAAAGCCAATCCAGCTGATGCGCTTGATGTTTTCGGCCGCTATGTCCGCAATGTCCATTGCAAAGATGGCGACTATCCGACCGATGGCCGCAACCTTGGCCGGGAAAAAGCGCTGGGCCAGGGCAGAGTCAATCTGCCGCTGATCCTGAAAAAACTGAAAGCGCTTGGTTATGACAGAGCCCTGACCATCGAACGGGAAATTTCCGGTCCCGAACAGATCCGTGATATCAAGGCTGCCCGGCAGCTGCTGCTGGAACTGCTCGACACAGTATGACCCTATTGTGTAGAATGGGATATGATTACATGAAAAGCCGGTGTGCTCAGGCACACCGGCTCATTAGAGGAGGTATTGCCGCATGAATGTCCTGGCTGTCGGTTGTCATCCGGACGATCTGGAAATTGCCTGTTTTGGCACCTTGGCCCGCTGTGTGCAGCGGGGCGACAAAGTTACCATCTGCCATATCGCGAACGGAAATCGCGGACATGTGGTTATTGATCCGGTGCGATTGCGTGAAATACGCCGGGAAGAGGCCATAGAGGCTGGCAGGCGGATTGGCGCTGAAGTCTGCACGCTGGATGTCCCCGACCTGGAGGTCAACAGCCGCGATTATGAGCAGATCAAGGCGCTCACGGAACTGGTTCGCAAAATCAAGCCGGACTTCATCATCACGCACAGCCCGCAGGATTACATGCAGGATCACCTGGAAGTGCAAAAACTCGTTTTTGACGCCAGTTTTTCGGCCAGCATCCACAATCAGGAAGACCGCCCGGCCGGCGTGGCTAAGATCACTCCGATTTTTACCATGGACACACTGGCCGGCGTCAATTTTCTACCCACGGAATATGTTGACATCACCAGTGTCATAACAGACAAACTGGAGGCGCTCAACTGCCATCACAGCCAGATCGACTGGATGCGCGAGCATGATCATATCGACTTTCTCGATTTTGTCAAAACATGTTCCAAGTACCGTGGACTGCAATGCGGCGTCGGTTACGCTGAAGGGTTCCAGACCGTGGCTGTCTGGCCCAGACAGCCAGTACAGCGCCTGCTGCCCTAAGAAGGAGGACAACACATATGGACTTGATCAGCACCCTCAAAGATTCAAATATGGAAACATTTTTCCCGGCCGGCTGGGATCTGGCACGGATCGACCAATGCGCTTCACAACCACCCGAATCGATCGGCGATCGTCAGTCCTGGTGGCACCGTGATTTTAAGCTGGTTGCCTGCGACGCCCTGCCTGATTTCGATACCATGATGGGGCATGAGATCGCCTGGACAATCCGGCAGGCCCGCGAAGCCGGCCACCCGCTGGCCATGATTCTGCCGGTTGGCCCGATGGGCATGTATCGTTGGGCGGTTTATTTCCTCAAAGAATGGCAGATCCCCTGCGATCATGTACATGGTTTCAACATGGATGAATGGTCGGACAGCGAGGGCGAGACTTTGCCTCCGGAAAACAGCGGTTCCTTTCAGAACGCCATGGAACAAGCCTTCTACGGCCCTCTGGGCGAATTGACCGTGCCGGTGGCACAACGCCATTTCGCGACCCGGACAGCGTTGCCCGGCTACGCGGGACAGATCGCTGAACTGAAGAAGCAAGGTGCCCGTCTGGTCACCGTATTTGGCATCGGACGTGTCTGCCACATCGCTTTCTGGGAGCCGCATTTCGCCGCGGAGTTCAGCTCAGTGGAAGAATGGAAGAAACAAACCC
The DNA here is from genome assembly GCA_012521915.1 of Oscillospiraceae bacterium. GTDB lineage: Bacteria > Bacillota > Clostridia > Saccharofermentanales > UBA5734 > JAAYBY01. The sequence continues at coordinate 6,767 of JAAYLM010000442.1, forward strand.
ACCGGTTGGCTGCCAAGCTGCATCCCCTGACTATCGAGCAAAATGCGCTCACTTCCTTCAAGAGCCGTACAACACTGGTTCCTTGCCGCGCGAACACCATCGGGCCAGGCCTCTTTCTCCAGTCCGACCAGATCATTGGCGGCGCGGATGGCGTACTAGGCCGTGGTATGCAGTGGCAGGGCTTGTCGCTCTGGATGACGCTGCGCTATGGCCCGGATATGTGGATCCCTTCAACCTTCATGCCCACACTGCCGGGCAAGCTTTTCTACCTGGCGGACCTGGCGGGTCCGCTGGAGGCAGAGTGCAACTGAACCCGCCAGTCTCGTCCCGTTCTTATCGATAAAAAAGCCGGCTGTTTCACAATAGCCGGCTTTTCCCTTATGCACGAAGATCCAACACAACATTCCCAAAGTCTTTTCGGTGCTTTCTCTGCCCTGCAGGCTGTCTGATCACGGCGCTGCGCTTCTCAGCTTGTCAGACAGCAGCACTTGAAAAGACGATCTGCTACGCAGGGTGGGAAAGTCATGTCATCAAATAAAAAGGCTGGTATCAGATAATTCTGCTGAACCGAGGAACGTTGCGACACCTCCGATGGTGACGCCTGTAATCAGCTCTGCCGGCTTGATTCCCATGACATCCATGGACATCTGGCAAGCCACCATGCGCACACCATTTTGCAGGCCTGAGGCAATCAGTTCTTCAAGAGACGATACATTTTTATTCTGCATGACTTTGCGGATCATCTGCCCGCCCATACCCGCCATATTCATACGTGACAAACCCAGCTTTTTCGGGCCGCGCGGCATCATCCAGCCGAACATGCGCTCAAGCAGAGCTTTCTTCACCTTGACCCGTTCAACGCGACGCAGGATGTTCAAGCCCCAGAATGTAAAGAAAATGGTCACTTTTCGTCCCATGGACGCAGCACCGTTGGCGATGATCATGGCTGCAATGGCTTTATCCAGATCACCGCTGAAAAGAACAATGGATTTATCATTTCCGGCGGACTGAACGGCCTCATCCTGACCTGCTTCCTGACCTTTGATGATATTTACCGTATATTGACCTTGTTCGCTGCTGATACCCTCCAGCAGGTGGCCGGTCCTTTCGCACCAGACACCGACATCTGAAACAAAACCAGGATCGGTGGCCTGGATGGTCAGGCGATCACCACTGTCGATCTGCTTAATCCCTTCGGCCAGTTTGAGGATCGGCCCGGGGCACTGCAGACCGTTCGCGTCAATCGTCTTGGTTCGTGCCGGTGCTGCTGCAGATTTTGTTGTCTGGACTGCCGCTGGCGCGGACGCTGTTGTGGCAGCCTGCCGGGGAACGGGACAATAAACGGTGCGCTCCCCTTCCTCTTCGCTGAGCGGCCGGCCAAAGCAATCATAGGGAATTTCCGCCGACTGGTCCATCATGACCGTCTGGTAGAGTCGGTAGCCGCCGCTGAGATTGTAGACTTCCTTAAAGCCTTGTTGGTTCAGAATACGTGCTGCCAGATAGCCACGCAAACCAACCTGGCAGATAATGTATATTTTTTTGTCGCGCGGCAACTCATGCAACCGGCCCCGCAGCGTGTCTAAGGGGACATTGATGGCTTCAGCAATGCTGCCTAAGGAAAATTCCTCAGGTGTACGTACATCAATAAGGACGCTGTCGTCAAGATTGATATCGGCAACATCATGGTAGTGGAAAACCTTAACATCACCATTCATGATGTGGGTTGCCGTAAACCCCAGCATATTGACCGGATCTTTAGCGGATGAGTAAGGCGGCGCATAGGCCAGTTCCAGTTTTTCCAGGTCTTTGACCGTGGCACCAAGCCGCTGTGCGGTTGCCAGGACATCAATTCTTTTCTCAACACCACTGACACCAACTGCCTGAGCCCCCAGAATACGGCCGCTTTGCTGGTCAAACATCATTTTCAGGGTCATCTGGGCAGCGCCCGGGTAATAACCGGCATGATCCAGCGGATGAATGTACGTTTTGGCATAGGGTGTTTTTTCTCTTTTCAACTGTTTTTCATTCAGCCCCACGCCAGCGGCAGTCAGGTCAAATACTTTCAGGACAGCTGTACCCTGCACGCCATTAAATGACGAATCGAGGCCGGCAATGTGGTCGGCGGCGGCTCTTCCCTGTTTGTTGGCCGGGCCGGCCAGCGGGATAAGGGCCGGCTGGCCGGTCACCAGGTTCTCAACCTGTATGGCATCACCGACGGCATAGATATCCGGATCCGATGTAC
>JAAYLM010000443.1 GCA_012521915.1 Oscillospiraceae bacterium
GGGGAACTGGCGGCTGAGGTACTGGATGGTCATTTCCGCCAGGCGCTTGGAGGCACCCATCACATTGGTGGGGTTGACCGCCTTGTCTGTGGAAATAAACACAAAACGCCTGACATTGAGGCGTCCGGCAGTAAGTGCTGTGTAATAGGTCCCCATGATGTTGTTTTTCACGGCTTCACTGGGACTGTCCTGCATCAAGGGCACATGCTTGTGGGCTGCCGCATGGAAAACAACCGACGGCTGATAGAATTTGATGACATCCTCCAGTCGGCCGACATCCCGGACGGAACCGATCAGTACCGTGATCTCAGTCGGCTGGTGCAGCTGGCTCTGCAGCTCTTGCTGCAGCATGAAGGCATTGTTCTCATAGATGTCGAAGACGATCAGGCGGCTCGGCTGGAAATGGATGATCTGGCGGCACAGTTCCGAACCGATCGAACCGCCGCCACCAGTCACCATGACCACCTGGCCGCGCAGGTAGGTGGCGATGACCTCCAGGTCAAGCCGGATCTCCTCGCGGCCCAGCAAGTCCTCGATTTCCACTTCCTTGATGTCGGCAATGCTGACTTTACCGTTGATGATATCGGACAGCACCGGCAGGACACGCAGCGCACAGGCGGTTTGTTTGCAGATCTCCACAAGTTCACGCATCGTTTGGCGGGAAGCGCTGGGAATCGCCAGGATGATCTCATCGATGGCAAAATCCAGGGCGGCAGAAATGATTTTATCACGCCCGCCGATAACGGGCACATGGTATATGGACAGGTTGTGCTTGCGCTCATCATCATCGATCAGGATTACAGGCTGGCGATTGGTCTCGGTTTCCAGCATCTCGCGCACGATCTGGTGGCCGGCATAACCGGCCCCGATGACCATCACCTTGCGCGGCGCAGGTTCATCATTCTTCTGTTTGCGCTGTGCGCGGGATGGTTGGGCATACTGGATTAAGGAATGCAGGCTTTGCCGGTTGAGCAGGACCCGGAAAACCAGGCGATAACCGCCGATCAGGAACAAAAGAACCAGCCAGAAAATAATGTAGTAGGCCGTATTTTTACGTAGGTCCAGAAGAAAGGAGGCCATCACCACAAAAACACTGTAGGCCAAGGTGCCCACAACCAGCAGAAAATATTGGGGGATACTGGCATAACGCCAGATCTGGCCGTAAAAACTGAAGATGGAAAAGATCGGGATGGCGATCAGGCCGGCCAGCAGCCAGGCTACGGCCAGCGGCGGAGAAAGAAAGGATGCCGCGAAGAGAAAAGGCCGGTCGCTCGAGGTGCTGTAGAGGTAATCGGTCAGGACAAAAGCCAGCATGACCAGGCCAAGATCGCCCAGCACAAAAAAGAGTTTATTAAAAAGCCGTCCGGCGGTTGGGCGCGCTGCTGCCGGATCCATAGTGCCTCTTTCTGTTTGTTTACCGCTCTGTTCCGGTAACACGCTCATTGACTGTCCCCCATCCTGTTAAAGCTACACTGCTGTGTAACAGTAAAACGTCCTCTCCCGTCGCTATCCTGCCTGCCATACAATCTTCTCCTGTCGGTTTTTTACTGCGCCTGCGGGCGGCGCACCGGCCGATCGTCCAGCACAGCCTGCGGGTTTTCCCGCAGCAACAGATCGGCAATCGCCGGACTGTAACGGTCACGCAGGGCCTTGTCCAGCTGGTCAAGCTGAGGCGGCCGCTGCACCATGTTGTGGGCATCCGATGCCGCAAAACTCGCCAGATCCTGCCGGATCAGCTGATCGACACGGCTGCGGCGCTGCTGGAAACGTTCCTGGCGATCGGCCGACTGCGGTTCGACCAGGGCACTGGCGTTGATCTGCAGATACACCCACTCCTGCTCCACCC
>JAAYLM010000444.1 GCA_012521915.1 Oscillospiraceae bacterium
CGCTGTTCTGTATGCTGGCTGGTCTCGGTTGCTGCCTGGGTGCCTTCAGTGCCGCGCTGCTCTGTATGCTGGCGGGTCTCGGTTGCTGCCTGGGTGCCTTCAGTGCCGCGCTGTTCTGTATGCTGGCGGGTCTCGGTTGCTGTCTGAGTGGCCTCCATGCTGCGTTGCTCAACAGCAGTTTCTTTTCCCGGCAACCCTTTCGCAGCTGTATATGATTCCATCAATTCCTTAACTGACTGATTTCTAAAAGTCTCAACATTTGCCTCATCAAGGTGTTCACCCAGCAGTTTTGTAATCAAGTTATACTTGCCGGGTGTCATTTCCCAAGCTTTTGCCGACTGCACCATGTCATAACCAACGGCTTCACTTGTCACGGCTACATCACCAAGCTTTAGTTCATTGATTGAGATTGCCAGCCGTTTAGCCATTTCTGCTGCCTTTTCTTCATTCCTGCCAGCCGCCGCGAGCAGAATCTCACCATGATCAGACAAATAACCCTGCTCCTCAATTTTCAGGGCTGCATTCTGGATGACCTTCTCTATTTCACGATTTTTCCATTCGATATCGTTAAGGATATTTTTCGCTTCAGTGTTTAGCGCCTCTATGGAAAGTGCCCGTTCGAAACGATTCGCCGCGATGATCATGCCGGGATTAACATCCATACTGATAAAATAATAGGAGGTGCTATAGGCAAATACACCAACCGATATAAGCACAACAACAGCAGCGGCAACAGCAGCCAGCGCAGCGAAAGGTTTTTTCCTTGCGGGTGTGTCCATATCAACAACGGCACCAAGCGGATTGTTTTGGTTTCTGGCCTTGATAAACACGCCGTCATCACTGAGAAGTACCGCGTCTTTATTTCCGGTCTTAACAACGATCGCTTTCATTTTTCGTCTTCCTCCTTTATATAGGCAAAATATTCAGCAAGATGCGGATAGTCTCCAGATAGGATTTCCACCGCAGTCACTATATATTTACGATGCCTTTCAATTATTTTTCGGGGTACACCGCTTTTTTTCTCGATTATTTTTATAGGCAGCATTTTTGATTGCTGCATATCTGCAATCAATACAGGCGATGACAGAAGGAATCTAATGACTGCTTTGCAGGATGATTTGGTTTTCTGGGCTTTGGGAGAGCTTTCCACCAGATCAAGATAAGAAAAGCCATATGCGTTGACTGCTTGTTCCAGTGCCTGTATTTCATATTGGACGCTGAAATCTTCTTGTTCCGCAGCTATCTGATCTTCCTGCACCAGCTCAAGGCTGACTTGATTACTTGATTTCTTTTAAGCACGAAAATAATCGATAAGCTTGGATCTTATGCTCATTTTGGCATAGGCGGTAAAACGTCCTTTATCAGGTTTGAAAGATTGTACTGACTCATAGAAGGCAAGGAGCGCGATCGACCACTCATCATCGCTTTTTGTCACATGCCGGCCAGTGACATGAGCCGCGCTGGAAAGAATAAACGGCTCATATTTTCTGATGAGCGATTCGATTTTCCCTTCATCTTTCTGAGCCGCTATGATCTGATCATCGAATCGAAGCATGCTATAATCCTTTCGCACCTCACAATCTTTCCATCGAAAAGATGGCTCTGCAAATTGTTTCTCTACACTCCTTTCCCACAGACTTATCGGCGCTTTCTCCTGCTGCGCAGGCTGTTTGACCGCGGAGCAAGCTCCTCAGCTTGTCAAACAGCAGCGCCTGAAAAGTCCACCCGCTGCGCGGGGTGGGAAAGTTGTTTCTCTATTTATATAATACGCTGAAAAGGGGGTTCGATTTGGGGTAGGTACAGAAATTTCCTGACCGTTCTTGCGTCGCACTGTAGACTTGCACTTGAGCATCAAAGCAAAAACAGCCGGTTTGATGATACCGGCTGTTCTCAGCTTGTCTGTTGTGCAAGGCAATGGCGTGTTGTGCCTGGCAGATGCTTACCCTTTGACCATCTTGTGATAATAGTCTGGCTGATGAAATCCGCCTTTCGGGAATCTGGTTGTGGAGCAGATGTCAGGCGCATCCCATGAATCGTTGTAATTGTAGCGGCAGACCGTGAAGGTCGCGGCATCAATCCCGCAATCAAGCAAGATGCCCTCAAAGGGGATATCCATATAACCCATCCAGCCTTTATACTCAGGTGTTTTAAACTTTTCCGTCTTCACCACGAACTGCGATTGGTGGAACATTTTCTCAAATTGCGTATTTGTCAGGCCTTCTACACTGGGCACATGAAGCTGGAGCGTTAAGCTTTCTGGTGTCAAATGCAACTCAAAATAATCAGTTCTGGCAGCTGTTGGCTTGAAAAAAAGCTCCATAACATCTCCGGTCGCCCATGTTCTATCATTATGTTCTGTTGCTGAGTTGTGTACATCCGAATCTTCGAAAACGGCGAGGACGCGAAGCCGTCCTGCGTGTGTCCATATCACCGTTCCCCCTTTTTCCCTGGGTTCGGTACCATCTTTCAAGATGCGAAAACCCAGAATCGCGGCTTGCTCCGGTGGTGGAAAATCACCTTCGTATATCTTGTAAAGGCCGTTTGGTTCCAGAATAACAGAGTTTGTCAACATTTTACGGATAAAGGCGTGACCATTTTCGCCAAGATTGATGTTGTTTGACACAGGTGTAGCCTCCTTCGCTCAGGGAAACTTAAAGCCGTCCGGCAGCTTCGTATCAAAATTATTCCAGGGCAGCTGACGCAGGAAACGATTGAACGCTTCGGTCAATGTCTCAGCTGTAAGGCCGGTCTCTGAAACACGATAGTAGCCTCTGGTCTGATCATGGTTGCCTTTCAGGCTTTCAATGAGATTAAGCGTAACCGGGCCCGGAACTCTGAAGGGTTCTATTTGCTGACGTCGTTTAAGGCCTTCCGTCACACCTTGATAAATCATCTCACGAGCCATAGCTGGTGTACGGGAGCGGGCCTGGTATGGACTGAGTGCTTTTTTAACCACCGCGGCTTGTATTCCGGTAACTTTTTCACTGACCTCAGCGACCAGCAGGTTGTCACCGCTGACAAAAACACTGGGCACAC
>JAAYLM010000066.1 GCA_012521915.1 Oscillospiraceae bacterium
GGACGCTGCCAGCGTCAAACTGGGTGGTACCGCGGATTTGGCAAAACATCCAAATTCGTCCCGGCATGTAAAAATGCCGGGATTTTTTATGGGAGGGAATGGATATGGCAGAAAAAGAGAAAAAAGTCGAAGCAATCACAGCGATGAACGATGATTTTACCCAATGGTATACAGATGTTGTTCTCAAGGCCGAACTGATCGACTATTCAGCTGTAAAAGGCTGTATGATCCTGCGACCTTACGGATTTGCCATCTGGGAAAATATCCAGAAAGGCCTGGATTACCTGTTCAAGGCGACGGGGCACGAGAATGTCGCCATGCCCATGTTTATCCCGGAAAGCCTGTTGCAAAAGGAAAAAGACCATGTGGAGGGTTTCGCGCCAGAAGTCGCCTGGGTGACGCATGGCGGCAGTGAGCAACTGGCAGAGCGCCTCTGTGTGCGCCCGACCTCCGAAACATTGTTTTGCGATCATTATGCCCGTATTATCCAGTCCTGGCGCGACTTGCCTAAACTGTACAATCAGTGGGTCTCTGTTGTCCGCTGGGAAAAGACCACGCGTCCATTCCTGCGTTCGACCGAATTTTACTGGCAGGAAGGGCATACTGCCCATGCCACTGCTGAAGAGGCGGTTGAGGAAACCCTGCGCATGCTGCAGGTCTATGCGGATTTTTACCGGGATTATCTGGCCATACCGGTCATTCGCGGCCAGAAAACGGAAAGTGAGAAATTTGCCGGTGCAGTCAACACCTATACTGTTGAAGCCATGATGCATGACGGGAAAGCGCTGCAATCAGCCACCAGCCATTACTTTGGCGATGGATTCGCCCGGGCGTTTGATATTCAGTATGCCGACAAGAACAATCAGCTGCAGTATGTCCACCAAACATCCTGGGGTCTGTCCACCCGCTCTGTAGGCGCGATCATCATGGTGCACGGCGATGATGAAGGCCTGGTTTTGCCTCCCCGTGTCGCCCCGCTGCAGGTTGTGATCATCCCGATCGCCGCCCATAAACCTGGCGTGCTGGATCAGGCAGAACAGATGCGCCAGCGCTTGTCTGACAACTTGCGTGTCAAAGTGGATAGCAGTGATAAAATGCCGGGCTGGAAATTCAGTGAATATGAGATGAAAGGTGTGCCGCTTCGACTGGAGATCGGGCCACGCGATCTGCAGAATGGGCAGTGTGTTGCGGTCCGGCGAGACACCGGCGAAAAATCGGTACTGCCTCTGGCTGATCTGGAAAGAGCTGTTGATGCGCTGCTGGATCAGATTCATGCATCAATGTATGATAAAGCTTTGGAAAGCCTGAACAGCCGTGTATATACGGCTGTGAGCGGGCAGGAAATGGCCAGTCTGCTGAGCAGCAAGCCCGGTTTTGTCAAAGGCATGTGGTGTGGCCGGGAAAGCTGCGAGGACAAGATCAAGGCCGAAACCGGTGCAACGTCCCGCTGTCTGCCTTTCGATCAAACGCCTGTGGCTGAAACCTGTGTCGGCTGCGGAGAACCGGCAGACAAGCTGGTGATCTGGGGGAAAGCTTACTGACACGTTTATCTGACCCGCGCAGCAGGTGGCCTTTTCAGCCGCTGCTAATCGGCAGGCAGAGACGCTTTGCCCAGCAGTTAAACAGCCTGTACAACAGGAGAACGCGTCGAAAAGGCTGTGGGAATGCTGTGTTGCTGACCTGCACTTAAAATGATTTGTACCCTGTCCAGGCATAGGCTGGTTTGATTTGAATTTTCTGACCGGCCAGACAGGACAGCGGGCCCGTGCATTTTGGATCAAACATCAAGCAGGTTGCCCAGAGTTCCTGGTGCCGTATCGGCCCTTTTCCGGCCTGGAAATGACGGTTGTAGACATTGCGGCCATATTTGCCGTCGCCCAGCAGCGGGTGGCCAATCGCCGCCAGGTGGGCCCTGATCTGGTGCGTCCTGCCGGTGACCAGTTCAACCAGCAGCTCACAAACATCGCCGTGGTCCGGCCCGGCATGCGTCAGCACACGCTCAACACAATAGCGGGTTATGATTGGCTGGTCGCCTGGCTGCTTGGTCTGATGGATATAGACCTGCGCCGTATCCGCTTGCTTTTCCAGCCAGCCGGTTATTTCCAGCATCATCCGCCCATCTGCCGCCTGGACGGGCTGTCCTTCTTCAGGCCTGCCCTGCACCAGGCAGCGATAACGCTTGACCACAAGCCCCTGCCGCATCTGTTCGCGAACCAGACGCGTGTTGTCTTCACCGGCTGCGACCATAATAAGGCCACCTGTTAGCCGGTCCAGGCGGTGGCAAAGGAAGATATCCTGCTGCAGATCGCGCCGCAAGGCGTCCAGCAGTGTTACACCATCCGCCTTCTGTCCGGAACCAGCCTGAACGCTGATCCCAGGTTCCTTGCTGACAATCCAGACCGGATGCGCCGCTTTGACAATCGTGTATCCAGGTCCGGTATCTGCTGCAGGAGCCTCGTCCTGCGGAAGATAGATGACGATCTGGTCGCCTGCCTTTACAGGGCCATCAGTCCGCAGCCTGTGCCCGTTGTTTTTGATGTCGCGCTTGCGCAAGGCCTGGTGCAGTGCTGCCGGGCGGATCTGCGGGTAACGCCGCAGGATCAGCCGCACCAGATGTTTGCCGTCTTCCTGTTCACGGATTGTCATCCTTAAAGGCCGCTCAATCAAAGGATCGTTTTCTGGTTTTAGCGCCATTCCGCTCATCCTCATTTTTGCTTGTGTTGTCCTCATTATCTGCGCAAACCCCAAAAAAGTACAGCCTGTGTGCAGGACAACCCGAGTCCGTTGCAGGCTGTCAGCCGCCTGGTCGCCTGTCCATCGGTATGCTTTTTGACTTGACGTCATTCTCGGGCTTGCGCTACACTGTAGTAGATTTTGTTTTCCTGCATACTTGGAGGTGCTTTATGGCCGATAAGGTCATGGTTTTGTTTGGCGGTGTATCGACGGAATATATTGTGTCTTTGCGATCTGCCTATAATATCATCAGCGGCTTGCGTGAATCTGGTTATCAGGTTATTCCTGTAGGCATCACGCCCGACGGAACCTGGCTCAGGTATCTTGGCCCGGATGAGCATATCCGTGATGATCGCTGGTCTGATCAAGCATGGGCCGATGCCCGGACGGGAGCAGGTTCAGGCTGCGCGGTTCGCTCTCCTCGTGATTTTATCCTTTCTGTTTGCGGCTGCCGGCCGGATGTCATCTTTCCCGCTGTTCACGGTATCAACTGTGAAGATGGTACATTGCAGGGTCTGCTTTCCTTGAGCGGCATACCCTATGTTGGCTGCGGGGTGCTTGCATCGGCGGCCTGTATGGACAAGCAGCATGCGCGCAGGATTTTTCGTGATGCCGGTATACCACAATGCCGTTATCTGGCGGTCTCCAGACGCGAAATTGAACGCAGTCCGCAAATGGTCGCGGCGCATGTGCAGGAAACCATCGGTTTTCCCTGTTTTCTCAAACCGAGCAACGGCGGTTCTTCTGTCGGCACCTGCCGAGTTGCCACTGCCGATGAGCTGGCCGATGCCCTGCGTGATGTCAGCCGGTATGACCAGACGGTTCTGGTTGAAGCATTTGTGACCGCCAGGGAAATAGAGGTTGCTGTCCTGGGTCTGGATAAACCGGTTACAGGAGCCATCGGCGAAGTCGTGACCGGAGCTGAAACAGCGTACTATGATTATGAAGCGAAGTACTTCAGCGAGCATGGCGCGACAGTTGTTGTTCCCGCGGAGCTAGATGAAAAAACCCAGCGCATGATTCGGCAATACGCGCTCAAAGCCCACCTGAGCATCGGCTGCAGGGGGATGGCCCGGGTTGATTTTTTTCTGGACAAGACTGATGGTACACTCTATATCAATGAAATCAACACGCTGCCCGGGTTTACTTCGATCAGCATTTTCCCCAAAGCCTTCGAAGCAGCCGGCCTGCCGCTGTCGGAACTCGTCCATAAACTCTGCCGGATGGCGATTCGGGAACAGAAAAATTCAAAACGGCTGGAAACAATATGAAAAAGAACCAGCCCATAGGCGTCTTCGATTCAGGCCTGGGCGGGCTGACCGTGCTGAAAGCCCTGATGGAATTGCTGCCACAGGAGAACACGGTTTATTTCGGGGATTCCGGCCGGGCGCCTTATGGCAGCAAATCACCGGAAACTGTTGTTAAGTATTCTTTGCAGAATGTACGCTTTCTGCTGGAACAACACGTAAAAATGATCGTAATCGCCTGCAATACAGCCAGTTCACGTGCTTACGACGCTATTCGCGCCATGACCGGTGTACCGGTTGTCGAAGTCATCGGTCCAGGCGCAGCCCAGGCGGCTGCGGCAACCCGCAATGGACGGATTGGTGTCATCGGTACTCGGAGCACCGTGGAAAGCCAGGTCTATCCGAGGACGATCCGTGAACAGGCAGACTCGGTCAGGATCTGCCAGCAGGCCTGTCCCTTGTTTGTCAGCCTGGCCGAAGAGGGCTGGTGGGACCAGCCTGTAACACGTGAGATCGCCCGGATCTACTTGAAACCGCTGTTGGACAGCCACATCGACACCCTCGTGCTGGGCTGTACGCATTACCCGCTTCTGAGCAGGGATATCATTTCTGTCACCGGTCCTGATGTACGCCTGGTTCATGCCGGCCAGGCGGTGGCGTCGGTTGTCCGTCAACAGCTGGCATCACTGGCGTTGCTTAATGACGGATCCCGGGATGGTGAACATCAGTATTTCACCAGTGACAGTGTAGATCAGTTCCGGACTCTGGGCAGCGCCTTTTTGCAGCAGCCGATCGAGCAGGCCTGTCGCATTGACATCGAACAGTATTAACGTTACAAAGAAGCTAGAGTAGAAGACCTGATACAAAGAAGGGATGCGGCCATGGAACCGAATGTCCTGCTGACAATCAAAGGGCAGCAATGGAGCGGAAAAGAAAAACCGCAGGAGATACTCCTGACGACAGAAGGGCACCTGTACCGCAAGGCCCAGGCTTGGCATGTCGTTTACCAGGAGAGCAGCGCGACCGGAATGGATGGCACTCAGACCACCATGCAGGTCTTTGATGATGGCTCGATTGTCTTGTCGCGTAGCGGGACCCATGAGATGCGTTTGACCTTTCAGGCCGGCAACCGCCATATCACCCGGATGAACACGCCGTACGGCGATCTGGATGTCGCGGTTTACACCAGCCTCGTGGATAGCAGCATCAACGATCAGGGCGGCTACATCCAGCTTGGCTATTCTATTGATTTCAACAACAGTGAACATGTGAATACCCGGCTGGATGTCAAGATACGCCAGCGGGGCGTCTGAAGCGGCCGGTTATCTTAGCGACGTACAGTTCGCGCCGGGCTGTCCGGAGCAGGAAGAGGTGGCGGTTTCATCGGAACACGGTTTTTCGCCTGTCAAAACACCGCGAAACACAAAACAAGGTTGACAGGTGATTCATTCTGTTAGATAATATTGTTCGCGTCTGTGGAGGTATCTTATGCTGATTGATATACGTGACATATCGCAAGGCAGAGCATCCTTCATCGACATTGAAATGGAGATAGGTCCGGCTGAATGGTCCGATTCTGTTCTGGGGAACAGACTGACCGGTCTGCCCCGCTTTAAGGGCAGACTGGCTGGTGCAGGCA
>JAAYLM010000445.1 GCA_012521915.1 Oscillospiraceae bacterium
CTTTCCCACAGACTTATCGGCGCTTTCTCCTGCTGCGCAGGCTGTTTGACCGCGGAGCAAGCTCCTCAGCCTGTCAAACAGCAGCGCCTGAAAAGGCTACCCGCTGCGCGGGGTGGGAAAGTTGAGTAAATAAGTTTTTCAAATAAGCTGTGTTTATAAATGAACACAGCTTATTTGTGCAACGTTGCGATTATTTGCCAAAAAAGATTAGTCTCCAGATTCTATGTCTGCTAAAATCCATCGTCTTCCGTATGCCGATTCACAATGAATCTAGCCGATGGGTACGATTTCCTTTATCATTTCAGAAGCGCCATTAGCCATATAGGTATTGCCACTTCTGACAAATCCGGTGACATATGCCTTTAGTTCATCACAGAAGGCAAACTGGATATTGTATCAACGGTTTCCCTGTTTTTTTAGGGTTGTATCCCTTGGTGGCTCCTTCCTGATGACCTTCCACGTTGACGACGCTGCTTCAGAGTGTGGACATGTTGTGTCTTCTTAACACAACTTTCCCACAGACTTCTCGGCGCTTACTCCTGCTATGCAGGCTGTTTGACCGCGGAGCAAGCTCCTCAGCCTGTCAAACAGCAGCGCCTGAAAAGTCTACCCGCTGTGCGGGGTGGGAAAGTTGTGTTCTTAATATTTCGAGGGCATATTTTTTGTGATACAATGCGAATCATAGATTCCCTGACAAGTTGAGCAGGAGGGCTGACTGCATGAGTCGATTTTGCCGGAATTGCGGTTCTCCGGTTTCCCAGGATACCCGGTTTTGTACAGCATGTGGCGCAGGGATTCAACCATCAAGGGAAAGTCCGGAAAAGGATCAACCCCTTCAAGCTGCGACGGCACAACCAACCGGAGTAAAGGCATTGTTTGCCGAGCGTCTTCACCAGATAAAGAGATCCATAGCGGAGGTTCTGAAGCATCCGCAAAAGCTGATTCCCCTGCTGGTTCTGGTTGTGGTCTGGCTCGTGCTGGCGCTTTTGCCGGCGCTGGGCATCAACCCGCAGTCTGTTAGATGGCTTTCTTTCCTGACTTTCGCGCAAGGCGGCATGTTCGGTGGCATCTGGAGCATCTTTGGCGGTGTGATCGGCAAGGCTGTCTTCGCTTATTTTGTAAGCGCGATGCTCATGCCGCTCTTTGCAGGCAAGAACCCGTTTAAAGGCATGGGGCAGGGATTCAAGCGTTTCATAAGCGGGCTTGCCGTTCAAAGTGCTTCTGCCGGTGCCCATCTGCTCCTCGGCAGCGGGCTGGCTCTTATCGTCTTTAACTTTCTGAGCGGGAACGCCAGTACCATCAACAGCATGATTGGCATTGCCGGGTTCGTGCTGGCCATCCGGGGGCTTTGGAGCAGAGGCGGATTCTTCTGGGGGCTGCTGTTATCGGCCGCGCACAAACTGACGCGGGGCAGGATTCCTTCTCAAATAGCCGTCAATCATGTCATCGCCGGCTACGCAGCAGGAAGCGCGCTGAGTGTTGCCCTGTCCGCCGTACTGACGCCCTTTCGCTTGCTAACGGCTTATCAGCCGTACCTGGCGGGCGGGGTTCTGCTCGTGACCGGGCTTGTCCTCCACTTCACGATCAAGGCGGGAAAGGTGGAAAAGCCGGTATGAAAAAGATAAGGCTTGCCCTGATCCCGTTTCTTCTCAGCTTCCTGCTCCTGTTGCCCGCAACGGCTGGTGCACAGGAGACCAAAGCAGGTTCAGTTCCCGCCACCGGAACCCTCACCAATGGACAGGTGACCGTAACATACCGTGTCAGTGGCGCCGAGCTGACCCAGGTAAACCTGGAGATGCAGGCAGACGGCCCCAGTTATCAGTTTGAAGGCACTTATGCGGCGGGCACCAGCCTTTCGCTGAGCATGACAGGCGAAAACAAGCCAGTCGATGAGAAGTTGTATACAGGTACGGAGTTGGTTTTATTCGCTGATTGTTATGATTCGTCGGGCGCAATCATGACGGAGTACTCTCTGGTCAAAAACGAGAGCTCGATCACAACCAGTGCGGCAGCATCCATTTCCATACAGCCGCCGAAGTCAGCACACGAAGTGAGTCTAGCAGGGGCTTTCGCGAGTCTTGGATACAGCAGCGAGCTGATCAGCGTCGTCGTCACATTGGTGCCAGATGGCTCAGCAGGTACGGGAAGCGGAACATCCGGCAACAACGAACCTGGTGATGAAGATGATATCCCCGTGCTGATCGATCCGACAGATGAAGGCACACCCGTCGAGACCGGAGAAAACAGCGATCCTGGTGACAGGGCGGATCCCTGGACCCATACAGGACCTGCCGCCACCTTGCTGGTCTCTGCTATTGCGGCACTTGCAGCCCTGCTGGGTGTTGCGGTTGCTGGTGCAGCCGGGGCGGCAGGAGCAGCGGGAGCCGTTATTGAAGCTTTGCCCGGGCAGGACTGGCCAGCCGAACCAGAATACCGGGTCGTAGAAACAAACGCCCGTGGTTCAACCACCCTGATCAAGCAAGATCCGGTTTCCGGCGAATGGGTCAATGCAGAAACCGGCAATCCTTTTAACCTGGATGCACATGAAAGCAACCAGCCCGAATACACCCGGAAATTCAACGATTATATTGAACGCAGGGATGAACTGGAGAAAACCGGCCAGACAGCAATGAGCCAGGCGCTCGACGCGATTAGCGAGGAGCGGGAGCAACGGGAAGAAGTGATCGGCTGGCTGCGCCGCATGCAGCAGTCATCCAGCAAACTGGGTATGGGCGAGAAAGGTGAAGTCGATGATATGTACGGTCGTCTGAATGAAGAAATAGACCGTATAGCGTCAGGGGAAACGATCGACGCGGAACGCATCTTCCGTATACGCGACTACATCGATAACCGCTCTTCCGGGAAGCGGGGCTCACCTGATGATCATCCTGCTCCTGAAAAATCTGCGTGGATAGACAGCAAAGCGTGGACAGAAGCCTTCGTGGAAACGGGACGAAATCTTTCTCAAGTCACCAATAAAGACGGCAGCTTCTCCTGGAGCGGCTTCGCCGGACGTCTGGCGATTGACGGCTTGACTGCCGGTGCTGCTGAGTGGGTTTTTGTGCCGATGGGCAGCACATATGCCATGAAAGATGCCATAGACCGTGGTGAGAGCAGTCTTGGCGCCGCCACCGAGGGCATAACGCAGGCCGTGGTTCAGTATGGTTTTGGCAAGGCTTTCAGCAGTTTAAGCGGTGCAACCGGAAGTGCTGCCAAAGGCGCGTTTCGAGGAGCTGTATCCGGTGGCGTCAAAGGTTCCATCAGCGGAGGATTGAAAGGTGGCTGGCAAGGGCTGCAAGCCGCCGGTCGCCAGATGGCTAAAGAAGGGTCTGATTTATTCAGCAGGCAGGCCTGGACAGCGACCACAACCAGAATGGGGCAGACACTGGGCAGCGGTGCCAGGCGGGGCATGAACATCCTGACCGGCAAAGAAGGTTATACCGGTCTGACAGGCGGTACCGCACCGTCATCGTCTTCAGCCGCTTCAGCAGCCGCTCATCTTTCGCAGGCGGAGCGTGTAAAACTCAATCAATTCGGCGAAGCCGTCCGTACCGGTGATCCGCAGAAGATCAGCAGCCTGTATAAAAACGGTGGTTTGAATAATCTGGCAAAACTTCAGTAGAAGGGTCTCATTTGCGCAGATGATGCCCAAAAAATCAACCAGGCTCTGAAAAGCCAGGTCAACCAGTCGATCCGTAAAGGCACAATGGACACCATCACGACGCTGAACAATACCCATAAATCAATCAACCTCCGGGTGGAAGACGTGATCGTCGGTGACAGTGGTTCCAGCGCACGTTCGGCTGTCACACGCCTCAAGACTGACTTTGACCGTACTTTGATTCCAAAATTCAACAAGTCGGGCCTGGAAGCCTATGCAAAAAACAGGAACATAAGTGTGTCAGACGCATATGACGATCTCTGCCGGCAGTTCAGATCTGCACATGAAGCCAATGTAGACAAGGCGCTAAGCCAGGTCGGCCTTGATGCCAAATCAGTCGGATTCAAGTCGTACGACCGGATCGGAACCGCCTCCGGACAGTCAGATGCTTATACAGAAGGGTTCACCAATGCCCGCCAGGCTGCTTCTGGTTCCGGAGAGGTTTTCAAGGTCAATGCTGATGGCACGATCCGCAGTTACAAGATATCCGGTCAATCTGTCGTAGATCAGAACCAGCTGAACAAGACACTTTATAAATCTGGTCGCATCCCAGATAATCCTACAGCCGTTTCCCCGCGTGAAGTGCCGTCTATCGTCAGAGAACAGGTTGCATCTCTAAACCAGAACCCCGGTGACCCCCTGACAGTGGCCAAAGCGCTGGGGCGAACCGAAAAAGGTGCGAACCTGCTCGGTAACTCGCTGAAGAACCCCAAGCTGACACAAGCCGCTTCTGAGATTTACGAAGATCCCGGACGAACAACCGCTATTTTGAAAAAGTATGGCTTCACCGATCAGGCCGGCAATGCCGATCCGTCGAAATTCTGCCAGGCCGGTAAAAATGCTGTCAACCAGCTTGATCAATCACTACGATAGTGCAGGCGTGCAGCCTATCTCCTGCAAGGCAGCGCCACTCGCTGGATTCATGTGGCTGATGCAAAGATATGAGGCACTTTGAAGGAGGATCATTTCATGCATATTCATGATGATGAATGGATCATGACGGCATCAGAAATCGACGCATGGCTGAAAAAAGCCCGGGGCAGCCGCGGTCGGCTGGATGTGCTCCCCTCTGATCAGTCCTATCAGCCAGCAGACGCTCCGCTGCCGGAAAACATTGACATGCCGTCCTTACC
>JAAYLM010000446.1 GCA_012521915.1 Oscillospiraceae bacterium
CGTATTGTTTTACCAGGTCAGACGCTAGTGTTCCCTTGCCAGAACCAGGGGGGCCCATTAAGATCAGTCGCATTTCATTGCCTCCGGAAACAGGAACAAGGGTATTTCACCATGAGTGAAACACCCTTTTTTGAACGGTACTGCCTTAATCAAGGAAGCCTTTATAATGGCGCATCACCATCTGTGCTTCCAACTGGTTGACAAGGTCAAGCGCAACACCAACCAGGATGATTACCGCTGTGCCGCCAAACCAGATGCCTTGGACTTTGGTAAGGGCACTGAGCAGCGTCGGCATCAGCACGATCAGCACCAGGAAGATCGCGTCAAACCAGGACAAGCGACGTGAAGTCCTCAATATAAAGTCTGATGTTGGCCGCCCCGGCCTGATGCCGGGCACAAAACCGCCGTTCTTCTGCAGATTATTGGCCACTTCAATTGGATTGAACTGCACCATGGAATAAAAGAAGGTAAATCCGAAGATCAGCAGGGCATAAGCTACATAGTAAAGGGGGTTTCCTGTGAAATTCAAAAACCACTGGGCGACACTTCCTGGGGTTTCACCTGCACGGGTAAACAGTGAAACGAGTGTCGATGGCAGCATGACAATCGAACTGGCGAAAATGACAGGGATGACACCGGCCTGGTTCACTTTGATTGGCAGGTAGGTGCTCTGACCGCCGTACATCTTTCGGCCAATGACTTTTTTGGCATACTGTATCGGGATGCGACGTTCAGCCATATGTACAAAGACAACCAGGGTGATGACCAGAACAAAAATGAGGGCAACACCGACAGTAGCCAGAACCGAAACAAAGACGTTGCGGGTCAGTGACCAGGCCTGGAAGTAGTTGAACATTGTTTTAACAGCATCCGGACCTCGCGTGACGATACCCGCGAAAATAATCAGGGAAATACCGTTTCCGATACCTGACTCGTTGATCTGCTCGCCGATCCACATGATAAAGGCTGTACCAGCCGTGAAGCTGACGATAACCAGAACAGCGTTCAGGACGAAGGGCAGCGAGGGGGTGGACGCAAGACGTGTGGCAAACCAATAGGCAGTCGCCTGCATCAGGCCAAGGCCTATCGTCATATAGCGGACATATTGTTGAATTTTCTTGCGCCCTTCATCGCCTTCCTTCTGCAGCCGTTCAAGAGCCGGAATGGCCACCGTCAGAAGCTGCATGATGATCGACGAATTAATATAGGGTACAATGCCGAGTGAAAAGATCGAGACCTGCTTAAAAGCACCGCCGGAAATGATATCCAGAAAACTGCCTAGTGTGCCGAAGCGGTTCAGCAGTTCCGTAAAGGCAGCTGCGTCAATACCCGGAACGGGAACCCTGATGCCGACGCGGTAAACGATCAGCATAAGCAGGGTAAAGAGAAGCTTTTTTCGCAGATCCGGAATTTTGAAGGCATTTTTCAGGGTTTCAATCATACCGGACATGCTTATACCTCCTCGGCCGTTCCTCCAGCCTCTTCGATTTTTTTCCTGGCAGAAGCCGTAAAGGCATTAGCGATAACCTTTAGTTTCTTGCTTATCTCGCCATTCCCCAGAATTTTTATGCCGTCATTGACTTTAGGCAGTGAAATAATGCCTGATTCTTTGAGAACAGCAGCATCTACGGTTGTCCCGTCAGCGAACTGCTCCAGGTCAGAAACATTGATTTCCACGTACTGCATGGCAAATCGCTTGTTGTTGAAGCCGCGTTTAGGTAAACGCCGATATAGCGGCATCTGTCCACCCTCGAAACCAAGACGGACGCCACCGCCGGAACGCGAGTTTTGACCTTTATGACCGCGTCCGGCAGTCTTGCCGTTGCCGGTTCCCTGTCCGCGCCCTTTACGATATGCTGTTTGACGGGCTCCGGGGGTTGCGTTAATCTCATTGATCTTCATGTTGGGACGCCTCCTTATGC
>JAAYLM010000447.1 GCA_012521915.1 Oscillospiraceae bacterium
CCGTTTTACAAAAGCACTGACCAAGAAGCAGAAACAGATCCTTGCCGCGTTTCATGCTGTTGATGATATAATCGGCAGTGTGAAAGACCCTATGTCTACGCTAAAATCCTGAGGAATTCAGGTTATACCGCAAATTCACCAGGCGACGAGGAGGCACCATGACGCAGCCAAGCCCGTTACCGCTTCTGCAGGTCGAAAAACTAGCTGGCCGTTACGGCCGTAAGGAGGCGCTGCGCGATGTCAGCTTCTCGTTGGACGCCGGGTCGGTGCTCGGCCTGCTCGGCCCCAACGGCTCAGGCAAGAGTACACTGCTGCGCCTTTTTGCCCTGGCCGCCCGACCCCAAGCCGGGACCATCTATCTGGAGGGGCGCGATGCCTGGCAGCAGGTGGCGGACAGCCGGCGCCTGGTCGGCTATGTACCCCAGGACATCGCCCTGTTCGAGGAGCTGACGGTGCGGGACAACCTGCTCTGCTGGACCCGATTGGACAGCAAGGCCGCTCATACCCGCGCCAGCCAGCTGGTTGACGATCTCGACCTGGGCGTTGTGCAGAACCAGCGTGTGACCACGCTGTCCGGAGGCATGAAACGCCTGGTCAATCTGGCCGTGGCCCTGATGAACGAACCACGTCTGCTGCTCCTGGATGAGCCGTATGCCGGTGTCGACAGCGCTCACAGCGATGCGATCGACCGCATCCTGACGCATTTGGCCAAGAAGGGCGTCGGGATCGTCTGTTCGGGGCACCAGCCGGAACAAATCTTAGGGCTGGCTGACCGTCTGTTGGTTTTGAGCCAGGGGCGCCCGGTCTTTAGCGGCAGCAGAACGGATTTTCTGGGCAGCGAGCACCTGCCAACAGCCAAAGAGGCGCTTGACCGACTGGTGCGCGGATCCTGATGGAAAATGCTTGATGGAAATACTGATGCGTGATGGGTATTTTGCATATTGTCGAATTGCTTGCTAACTTGCTCTGATGTTGGTTCTTTTTCGGTTCATTTCTTACGCCATTATCGGTGCATAGTGCTTCCGATACGTAACACTCGGCTACACCTGATTATCCTTAGTATTCCAGACTGTTTTCATTCAGAAGAAAATCAAAGATATTTATGATCAGTGTCCCTGATTCTGTAAACCGAGGTGATATGGTATTCTTGGCAATGATGATCTTCTTGAAGGAATCTGAAATTCGGATTAAAGAGCCTTCTTCCTGCTCCAGTTTCTCTCTGTCCGGAATTGCAAACGCAGACTGGATATAGCAGCGCCTTGAGCCTTTGTTGCAGACAAAATCCACCTCAAGCTGTTTTTTGACAGAGTTTCCATATGCGTTCTTTTCATTGCAGATCACTAATCCAACGTCCACATTGTATCCTCGAATTTTGAGCTCGTTGAATATGATGTTCTCCATCGTATGCGTTTCCTCCAACTGCCGGAAGTTTAGTCTCGCATTTCTCAATCCTACGTCCGTGAAATAATACTTCAGAGGCGTATTGATATATTTCCTACCCCTTATGTCATACCGCAATGCATTGTCTATCAGGAAAGCGTCACAGAGATAATCCAGATATTTTTTCACTGTCACGGGACTTATGACTTTCTGCTTCACGCTCCGAAATGTATCTGATAGCCTTTTCGGATTAGTGAGAGAGCCTATTGCGGAGGAAATGATATTGAGAAGATCTTCCAGTTCGTCCTGATTGCGTATGTTATTTCGCCCGATGATGTCTTGAATGTAGGTCTCATCAAACAGCATCTTCAAAAAAGAGATTTTCTGCTCCTCTTCCGTATAAGTTAGAATGGATGGTAATCCTCCATAAAGCATATACTCATTCCAGCCGTCATACTTTGAGTTGGGATATACAGACATAAATTCGGCAAAGCTGAGAGGATACATATGAACCTCATCCCCCCGGCCTCGAAACTCTGTGATAATATCCTTTGAAAGAAACTTGGCGTTGCTTCCGGTCACATAAACATCGACGTTCCGAATTCGTATCAGGCCATTGAGCACGGATTCAAAGTCGCTCAAAAGCTGTACCTCGTCCAAAAGGATATAGTACATGCCGTCATCTTTGATCTGATGCTCTATAAAAGGATAAAGCACATGGGGATCACGGTACTTCTTATTCTTAAAGGAATCAAAAGCAATCTCAATAATGTGATCCTGATCTGTGCCATTATTCATCAGATGGTTCTTATACAGCGTGAATAGAAGATATGACTTTCCACAACGCCTGATTCCGGTGACTACCTTGATCAATCCGTTGTGCTTCTTTGCGATCAGCTTCTTTAGGTAGTCATCTCTCTTGATTTCCATAAAACCCTCACTCAAATAAAAAATTCTGCACTTTGGCGCAATTATTTTTATTAGAGTATAGCACTGCAGAAGCCTCCTTGACAAGCAGATAATAAAAATTTCTGCACTTTGGCGCAATTATTTTTATTACAGTTCATTCAAATGTCCGTTTTTATAGCACAATATGGCAAGCAATAAATGAGGTTGCATGAAAGTTTTTAGAAAATCATTCGCAATCAGATTTTAAGTGATTGACCTGGTCATGGCTGCGAGCGAACAGCCGTCATCCTGCGGGTTACAACGCGCTCATCTCGTAGATGCGGCTTTGCTTCTTGACCAGCTGTTTCATTTGGGCGACAACCGCTTCAGGACCGATGACAACGGCTTTGCCGGCGAACTGGAAAATCCAGGAAAAGAATGAGGGGCTGATCGCAACTTGGACTTCAGTCGAGAAATGGCCCTCATAGACCTTCTTGATCCCGATATCCGACCCGAAACGATCGATGGCTGATCCGATCAGCTCATTGCTAAAACAAATCGCCACCTTTTCGGGTTTTCCGCCGAACATGGAGAATGTCTGCTGCACGTAGCTGACCAGATCCAACGACTCGTTTGACGGATGTCTTGGATCCTCTAACGGTTCGATTTCCGTAATCTTGTCAACCCGGAAATGGGTGAGTCCGTGTTCCGGGTAATGTGCAATCAATCTATTCCAGGAGTCAGAATTGCAACAATGCATCGTGTTAAAGGATTGGAGTTTGATCACATGATTCTAGTCGCAGTTAATGAAGGTATATTGCCGCTCCGAGCGGCAATACGTTGCGTACCAGACCTAGTATCCTTGAATGAAGTGGATGACATAGAACGAGCTTTGCTATATGTCGCTGCGACTCGAGCAAAGAAGACACTTCATGTTCTCTGCCATGGGGTTCCCTCAAAATTTTTGTGTAAAGAGGGATTGTATCAGAGGAAAATGCCATCTCCTTAAGGCCATACTGGTTGCGGTATAATGGCGTCAAGGCGTGCAGCATATTGCGCTTTGGTTTTATCTTTGCAGATACGAAGCCATGGGCTCGACGAGATCAGGGGGACACAAGATGCAAGAGGACATTCATGCCGGAGCTTCGTGGATCTGGGCAGACGACAACACCGAGATGGTCAACCAG
>JAAYLM010000448.1 GCA_012521915.1 Oscillospiraceae bacterium
ATCAAGGCATCAACCAGACCCAGTAAAACCATTTGGCTGATCAGGAAAAACAGGCTTTTCCGATATGGCCGGGCAAACTGCAGCAGGCGTTTCCAAACCGCCAGATCAAGTCTTTTACTGTATTCCTGTTCTTGTATTGGCATAAAGATCAGCTTCCTTTATCTAACCGGTCGCGAACGGCAAACCGGTTCATCGTGTGTGTGCAATGAGTCAGCAGAATGATACAATCAGGCAATATCCTCAATACTGCTCTGAATATCCCATATCTGCTTGTAATGCCCCGGCTCATGGATCAGCTCTTCATGTGTCCCTTTTTGTACGATGCGCCCCTGGTCCAGCACAAGAATCTGGTCTGCTTCTGCCAGAGTCGTGATACGATGGGAAATAATCAAAGTCGTTGTGCCCTGCTTGCGTGCCCGCAGTGCAGCACGGATAGCGGCATCTGTTTCAGTGTCAACAGCTGATAAGGAGTCGTCAAAAATCAGAATGGGCACATCGCGCAGGATGGTGCGGGCGATAGCCACCCGTTGGCGTTGACCGCCGGAAAGCGTTACACCACGCTCACCGACCATAGTCCCGTAACCTTCGTCAAATTCACTGATGGCTTCATCGACACAGGCAATGCGCGCTGCTGCGTAAACCTCTTCATCAGTAGCGTCCGGCCGTCCTACCCGTATGTTTTCCAGGATGGTTCGCGAGAAGAGAAAGGGTTCCTGCAGAACCATACCCACATTCCGGCGAATCCAGCTGCGGCTGATGGTTCTCAGTTCGTGTCCGTCAATCTTGATTGAACCTTCCTGATAATCATATAGGCGTAGAAGCAGATGGACCAGGGAGCTTTTCCCGGAGCCTGTAGCACCCAGAATGGCTGTTGTTGTACCCGGTTTTACGGAAAAAGAAAGACCTTCCAGAACTTTCTTGCTACCATAACCAAAATTCACATCAGTGAAACTGATTTCACCGCTGATCGGGACATCGCTTTCACCCTGGTCATAGTCCTCCTGCCGGCTGTCCAGAATCTCCTGGATGCGGTTCAGAGCGACAAAAGCCTGCCCCATGAATCCCATCATCTGACCAAGCCCGCGAATCGGCCAGATCAGCATGCCGGCATATGTCATAAAAGCGACCATGACACCGAGTGTTATTTGACCTGTCGCAGTCAACCAGGTTCCGACAAGCGTAACGATGACAATCTGCAGCATGCAGAGAAAATCGGATTGTGACCAGAATGAAGCCATCAGCTTTACAATTTTCATGATGTTGTCGCGATAACGCCGGCTTGTCCCGTCAAATTTATCAATCTCAAACTGCTGGGCAGCAAATGCCTTGACCACCCGCACCCCAGTAAGGTTTTCTTGAAGCGTAGCCGACATGACGCCCTCAGACTCGTCTGTCTCTAAAAAAACAGTCATCATAGAACGAAAAAATCTGACTGTTAAGACCAGGATGACTGGAATCAACACGATGGAGAGCAGTGTGAAAGCGACATGTGTGGAAAAGAGGATAATGAGGACGACGATGACCTGAACCACGATGGAGATCGCTTCAATGGACCGGTTTGCTATAAACCGTTGCGCTGTTTCAATATCGGATGTGCAGCGTTGAATGATGTCACCTGTCTGTGCTTTAACATGATAATTATAGGGCTGCCTGATAACATGCAGATAAAGGCGGTCGCGCATGCGCTTGGCCGCGTTTTCTCCAGTCAGGGCAGATAGTTTTGTGCGCAAAAATTGCATCACACCTTGCAGCAGTGTCAAAACAACCATGATGACCAGCAAAAACCAGAGGTTTTTCCGCACAAAAACCACGCCGCCTATGCGCTCCAGCATGTTCTGCAGAAAGGCGGGCAGCTGGAGTGGTGCATCCCCCAGAACGCTGTCCAGGGATACACGTATCAGCATGGGGGTAACAGCGGCAAGGCCGACATTGATGATCACCGCCAGCAGCGCACCCAGATAGGTCAGCCGGCTTCCTTTGAGGAAACGCAGCAACAATGTTAGTTTGTTCATATATCCTCCGGTTGTCTTTAGAAAGAGCGTTGCATACAGAATCAGCATGGACAGAAAGGACTGTCTTGCTGCACCCGCAAACGAATTCAACGGTCTTCACGACCGTTTTTCACAACAATGGGGGGCACAATGTGCCAGGATGGCGTTAGAAAAAATAAGTGGGGCTTTTTCCGGATCCGCCGGCCGCAGTTATGAAAAACGATTTATGCTTGTCATGGTCAGCCTCTTGTTCGCTGTTTTCCTGCAGTCTATTCATTCTTGCGACCTCCTTTCCGCGAAAACCAATGTAAATCTGTTTATACGTCTGGTAAAAAGACGCCTCAACATATTAGCGCATTTTTCAGATAAGTACAAGCATCACGGATAAAGAGACAGGATATAAGAAACCCCGATTGCGTTGCACAGCCGGCAGAAAAGAAAAGGCCGCTGAACCACTAATTGGGCCGGGTCAACTTTGTCCGATCAAAGGCTTCACACCGGTCGGCCAAACATCAATTTTGTCGGTACCGTTTGAGAAGCGCTTCAATTGATTGAAAAGCCGTTTTCTTCAAGTAAACGGCTGAGGAAAATTTTTGCCTGCAGAATATCTCTTTTCTGCTCCTCGCCGCTTATTTCCCGTTCGATCGTGATGAACCGGTCATATTGCAGTGAACGCAGCCGCTGGATAAGCCTGGGGAAATCCACTTCTCCCTGTCCAAGGGCGGTTTCCTGTCCCAGTGTGTAAGGATCAGTCGGTGGAAGACCGTCTTTACCGTGTATGTTGCGGACATAAGAACCATACGTGTAAAGGGCGTCAACAGGGTTGGCATAGCCATACATCAAAGCGTTGCCTGTATCCAGGTTGACATAGACATTGCCTGTGCCAACTTCAGTAATCAGACGCAGCAGTGTGACAGGAGACTCCGCACCGGTTTCCAGAAGAATATTGATGCCCTGGCTTTTCGCATGAGATGCGAGCTGTCGCATCGCGGCAACAAGGTCAGGATAGTCTGCGCTGAAAGGGTTGTTGGGAATGGGGCCGGCATGGATAATCATATCCTCAATACCCAGCCAACGGCCAAAGACAACGCCCTGCAACAGGTAGTCAAGTCGTTGTGCCCGGTATGCGGCCGGGATCAGACCGTTGACGCAAAAGCCATACTTGAGGTCGTACACAGCCCGGCCATCGCGGTACCCGCAAAAATGCGCCGAAATCTCAATTTGATGCTTATCGGCTGATTGGCGGATTTTGCTGGCTGCCTCACGGGTGAAATGCTCTGGTTTATAGGCCAGCTGGCAGGAAGTGATGCCTACTGCGGCGACGGGCGCGAAACAGGCGTCGGCCTGGTCGGGGTCTGTGATGCGAACCAGTGTTCCAAGTTTCATGATGCTTTCATCTCCTTGTCAAACGAACGGTCTGCTGTCTTCTGCAAAAGCCAGATAGGCGGCCGGGTCAGAAAAGAGTTTGCTCATATAATGCCTTGGTGATGACCATCTCGCTGTCTGGATGGTTCTGCAGCAGTGAAGCCGGTGCCAGCGGAGTGCTGGGCTCCAAAGCTATTTTTCTCATAATACCCCACTGCCAGCCGCAATACAGGTAAATCTTGATCGTTTTGCAGGCCAGCAGCTGCTTCATCCCCAGCGTGATGCATCTACGGGGCATTAAGTCGATGGCACCGTGCAGTTTATTGGCACCATTGTTTATGATCGTTTCCCTGGACAGGTCCAGGCAGCGTGTCGGCAGTTCGGCGAAAGTGGCGACGGTATGCTGTGTTTCATCTTCTGGTGGTTCATTGAAGGCAATATGACCGTTGATACCAACACCTGTCAGGCAGCAGTCGGGCGGACCGAAATCTGCGATCAGCTGGTCTATATCCGTTTCCTTGCCGGGGAGAGGGAAGATCCTCTGCTCAGGAGGCATGCATAAATCCGGCGATATCTGACGATAGACCAGCTTGTCCATGATCCCCTGAAAGCTCAGGGGATGGTCCGGGGAGATCATTTGATCCTGACCGATCAGGTACTCATCCATGTTGATAAAATAAGTGTTGTGCAGCGGCAGATGCAATTTGTTCACCATTCGG
Source organism: Oscillospiraceae bacterium (assembly GCA_012521915.1). GTDB lineage: Bacteria > Bacillota > Clostridia > Saccharofermentanales > UBA5734 > JAAYBY01. The sequence continues at coordinate 4,076 of JAAYLM010000448.1, forward strand.
GCGAAAACAGGATACTGGCCAATCGGTCCGACCGGACAGATGATCACAACGCGTTTCCCCCGGGCTTTCTGGATGATATCGACCATCGTCCAGGCCATTTCTTCATAAATGGCG
>JAAYLM010000449.1 GCA_012521915.1 Oscillospiraceae bacterium
GCCTGATTGACACCAATCATGCTAATTCTGACAAACAGTTCGCAGAGCAGCCGCGCATCGCCATGGAAGTCCTGCACAGCAGACGTTTGTCCGGAGAGATCCGCCAGCTGGTCAAAGGCCTGATGATCGAAAGTTATCTGGAAGAAGGAAAGCAGACCGTTGGTGATCATGTATTCGGCCGATCCATCACAGATCCATGTCTGGGCTGGGCGGCAACCCATGATCTGATCCTTCGCATCGCCGATCAGGTCTGAAAAACGGACTGTCAAAAAAACCACCCGTTCTCATCTGCGTTGAACGCGCAAGGACAGCACTTCAGGAGCAAACATGGATCTGAACAGAGCCCAGGAACTGATCAACAGGATACGTGACAATGTCGCTCGTGTCATGGTCGGAAAACAGAACAGCATCGACCCGATCCTGATTGCCCTGATCAGTCGCGGTCATGTTCTGCTCGAAGATATCCCCGGCATTGGCAAAACCACGCTTGTTTCCTCGCTGGCACGTTCCCTGGGCCTGTCTTTCCGGCGCATCCAGTTCACCCCTGATGTCATGCCCTCTGATGTAACCGGTTTTAACCTATACAATCAGAAAACAGCCCTCTTTGAATTTCATCCCGGCGCTATCATGAGTCAGCTGCTGCTGGCAGATGAGATCAACCGGACATCGCCTAAAACACAATCCAGCCTGCTGGAAGCCATGCAGGAAAACCAGGTGACCGTCGATGGTGTGACCTATCCGCTGCCGCGGCCGTTTATGGTCCTGGCGACTCAGAATCCGATCGAACAAGTCGGAACCTATCCGCTGCCGGAGGCACAGCTGGACCGTTTTATGCTGAAGGTCTCCCTGGGCTATCCTACATTGGAAGAAGAAATGGCGATCTACCAGCGTTTCTCCGGACGTTCACCGCTCAATGACCTGCAGGCTGTTGTCGATGTGGTTGAGCTGTTCACCCTGCAGGAAACAGCAGAAAACATTTATTGTGCAGAAGCGATCCGGCGTTATGTGGCCTTACTGGCGTTCAGTACCCGCGAGAATAAAGATCTTCTCCTGGGTGCCAGTCCGCGTGGTGCGCTGATGTTGCTGATGGCGGCAAGGGCTCATGCGCTGCTGCAGAACCGGACCTATATCCTGCCGGCAGATGTCCAGAGCATGCTGGTGCCTGTTATGGGACATCGTTTGTTGCTGTCTGCTGAGGCCAGGCTGCAGAAACTGGCGATCAGCGATATCCTGTTCAATTTGCAGCGCCAGGTTCCTGTACCCGAACGGTGATGACGGCCCGGGGGATCGGCTGGCTGTTTCTAAGCCTGATTGCCTGGCTGGCCCTGGCGGTCAGTGGTCTTTCCCATCTCAAACTGGTGCTGGCCATCCTGTTGATTCTGCCGTTGGTTTCACTGGTGCTTCTTTGGCGGCTGCGCCAGCGGACAAGTCTGGCTCAGCAGTTGGAAAACCCTGTTATAAAGCGCGGTGAGACAACCGTACTTCAGGTGAGGGTGTCCCTGAGAAGCCACCAGATGATTCCCCAGGCTGATCTGCTTCTGCAAAAAACAAGTGTACACGATCGGCCCCAGGAAGAAACCTGTCTGGCAACCGTGCTGCCGTCAGTGGAAACAGTCTTGAACATCAGGATGTCCGGTTACCACCGGGGCATTTACGCAGTTGGCGTGAAACGTCTGCGCTGTCGCGATTTGTTCGGATTATTCAGGATTGTTTTCTTTAGCTGTCCTGTGAGCCGTTTGACACACCAGCTTGCCGTGCTGCCCGCCGCTTATGCTTTCGCCCGACTACCGGAATTGACAGCACTGCTTCGGGAACAGCAGCAGCAGCGCTCCTGGAAACCGGGCAGTGACCTGGATACGATCGCCGATATCCGCCAGC
>JAAYLM010000450.1 GCA_012521915.1 Oscillospiraceae bacterium
CATATTGGTAGCAGGCAGGATATAGGTGTGCCGGCCAACCAACGCTCGGAACTGGTCGTTATCCATTGCGTAATCAGCCAAAACAGCCAGATCTCTGGCTGAAGTCACATGAGCATCTTCGTGCAGTCCGCTGGGATTACAAAAATGTGTCTGCTCCATGCCCAATTCTTTGGCTTTCTGGTTCATGCGTTGCGCAAAATCAACGAGGTTGCCATCAATCGCTTCGGCCAGCACATTAGCCGCGTCGTTACCGGAAGCCAACATCAGTCCTGCCAGAAGATCACGTACCTTCATGACTTCCCCGGCCTTCAATCCGATTTTTGACGAACCGGAGGTCAAGGCTACGGCATCTGCTGAAGCCATCAGCTCCTGGTCTGGTTTAAGATGCTCCAGAGCCAGGATAGCGGTCATGATTTTGGTGGTGCTGGCCGGATAAAGCGGTTGTTCATCATGATACGCCAGAATGGGTTGTTCACGTTCGCGATCATAGACAACCCAGGCAGATGCCTTAAAATCGGCCAAATCAGGCCAATCACCATCCGGGTTATTCTGCCAGTCAACTGCGGGCCATTCCAGACCGCGCACAGTCCCTGTGCCTGAAAAAAGGATCGCAACAAAAACAAAAAGGGCCAGTAACGTGCGACAAGCCGGACTAGATCCCAGATTTGTCTGACTTTTTTGGTTGCGCAAGATTCTCCTGACCAGATGACATTCTGACATCATGATGCTTAACTTCCACTCGCTCAACGACCTGGAACAGGACTCAGCAGGCCTTCCTGGCCATTTTGGAAAAAACCGGTTTTCTGTGCTGGCTGGGCGCCGTATAAACGGGCATATAACCCACCTTGCTCAAGCAGCTGTTCATGGTTGCCTGCTTCAATGACACGTCCTTTTTCCAGAACTAGAATCTGATCAGCACGGCGTACTGTAGAAAGGCGATGGGCAATTACCAGAATGGTGCGGCTGCCAACAAGAGCCTGGATGGCTTTTTGTATTTCTGTTTCTGTTTCAGTATCCACCGCCGCTGTCGCTTCATCCAGAATGAGAATGGGCTTGTCACGCAAGACAGCACGTGCGATGGCCAACCGTTGTTTTTGGCCGCCTGACAACCTTATACCTCGTTCACCCACCAGTGTCTGGTACCCTTGCGGCAGTTCTGTGATGAAGTCATGTGCCCGGGCGATCTGGGCTGCTTTTACCACATCTTCATGGGTTGCCTCACCCAGACCGTAAGCGATGTTTTCTTCGACCGTTCCATGAAAAAGAAAAACATCCTGAAGAACGATGCTGATCTGTTCTCGCAGGGAATGCAGGGTTATGCCTGTGATATCCTGCCCATCAATCAAAATACGTCCGCCTGTCGGTTCATAAAAGCGGGCAAGCAGGCTCATCATGGTGGTCTTGCCAACGCCAGTCGGACCCACCAGAGCGACCATCTGACCCGGATTGGCATGAAATGAAACATCTTTCAGGACATCTATATCCTGATGATAGGCAAAGTCGACATGATCAAAAACGACATCGCCACTGACACGCCCGATTTCACATGCTCCATTTCGGTCGCGCACATCAGGCTCTGAATCTAGAACCTGCAGGACCCGTTCCGCGCCTGCCAGCGCGGTCTGCACGTCTTCCGCTACTCTGGCCAGTTGGGTGATCGGTTGATAAAACAGGCTCAAATACATCATAAAAGCGACAATATCCGCAACATTCATGCGTCCCTGATAAGAAAGCCAGCCGCCAAAGCCAACAACAATGACCAGTCCCATGGAACTGATGAATTCAACGCCTGGATGGAAGACGGCACTCTTTTTCAATGCACGAAGAATGGCATCACGCCAACTTGCAGCTGTTTTCTCTATGTTTTTGACTTCGCGATGCTGTTGATTGAAGACTTGTATTTCCTTGATTCCGGACAGGTTGTCCTGCAATCCGGCGTTCAACTCCGCCAGGGACTGCTGGGCAACCCGGAAATCCGGCCTGATTTTTTTCATAAACCAGACACTGCCGAAAGCCAGGAAGGGGATCGGGATCAGGGTAAGGAGCGCCAGAACCGGCTGGATGATAAACAGCAAAGCAGCGACACCGGACAGGATGAGAATATTGGTGAAAAGCTCTGGTATCGCATGGGCAATCAAGGTTTCCAGCTGGGCTGTGTCGTTGACAACACGGCTCATCAGCTGGCCAGTCTGCTTATCGTGATAATAGCTGAGCGACAACCTTTGCAAATGGTCATAAACGCGTACACGCATATCCGTAACCAGTCGCCAGGCGCCGACATGGGCAAAATAATTGCTGACAAAACGAAAACCTGCACGCGCCAGATAGGTGAGTCCCAAGATGACAGCGATACGACCGATCTTGGCCATGGTTTGATGGTCCAGGTCGCCCAACAGGATGTTGGTCAGGTCGCGCACCATCCAGGGCGCGACCAGGTTCAGCGCGGTGATCATAACGGTTGATGCACCAGCTAAAACAAGGTAGAGGCGATAAGGTGCTGCATAATGCAGCATGCGGCGAAAAACAGACACGGCATATCCTCCAATTACGGTTTTCAACTTCCATTATCCTTTAGTTTCATTCAACTGACAAGGCCGGACGGCAGAAACAATACAATATGGATAAGTCGTAAAAAGTGTAAAACGAATTTGCGAAAGCAGGTTGTCAGACCTCAACCTATATGTTAAAGTAAATCCAATAAGGCTTTAAACTGGTCCTGAGAGACAAGAAAGTCTGATATATCACGTCTAGCCGACTGCTGCGATACGGCTGGAATTGATGCTGATGGTCAGCTTTCTGAATCCTTAGGTTCAGAAAGCTTTTTCATGTGAGGGGAGCCATACCATGGAAGAAAACAACAATCTGATCATCGGCATACGCGAAAAACCCGGCTTAGGCAAAGGCATTATACTCAGTCTGCAGCATGTTTTTGCCATGTTCGGCGCCACCGTACTGGTGCCCATACTGACCGGACTGCCCATCAACACCTCCCTGCTGGCATCCGGTATCGGTACCCTGATCTACATCCTGTGCACCGGCGCTCGTGTCCCGGTTTATCTGGGCAGCTCTTTTGCCTACATCACAGCGATCGTTGCCGCGCTGGGCCTGTCGGCAAACGACCCTGATTTCGCAGGGAAAGCCAATTTTGCCGCTGCCGCGACAGGGCTGATGTGTATCGGACTTGTTTACGTCGTTGTTTCAGTGATTATCCGGCTGGTTGGAAAAAACTGGCTGAGCAAAATCCTGCCGCCGATCGTCGTCGGCCCCATGATCGCAGTTATAGGCCTGAGCCTTGCTGGTACAGCTGTTGATATGGCCGGTCTGATCCCTTCTTCGGAAGGACTGATGAATCCCCAGAACATCATCATCGCTCTGGTCGCCATGCTGGCGACAGCTTTAATCGCGGTTCATGCTAAAGGATTTTTTAAGATTGTGCCCATTGTCAGCGGCATTTTGATTGGTTTTGTTGCAGCCATTGCCATCGACCTGATCTTTAACCGCGGCGCAGACACTATCGTGACAGGCAAACTGGTGGCAATCGGTCAGGATATCGCTGCCGGCCGCATCATCGAAGCGCCAAAAATCATGCTGCCCTTTGGTGATAAACAAACCGCAACCGGTCCATTTGTCTTCTATAGGCTCGATTTCTCTGCTGCGCTGGCCATGCTGCCACTGGCCTTCGTCACCATTGCCGAGCACATCGGTGACCATACCGTGCTTGGTCAGATCTGCAAAAAAGATTTCCTGCAGAACCCCGGTCTGGACCGGACTCTGCTGGGTGATGGTCTGGCAACGTTCACTGCCGGTATGATTGGTGGCCCTGCCAACACGACATACGGTGAAAACACAGGTGTTGTTGGCCTGACACGGGTTGGTTCTGTCTATGTCACCGGTGGCGCAGCTGTTATAGCAATCCTGCTGGCTTTCATCAAGCCAATAAAGGATCTGATCTCTGCGATCCCTGTCCCGGTTATGGGCGGTATCAGTATCATCCTGTTTGGTTTTATCGCGGCCAACGGTCTGCGTGTCATTACAGAGGCCAGGGTAGATTTCAGTAAAACACGTAACGTGATCATTGCAGCCGTCATGCTTGTTCTTGGACTGGGTGGAGCTGTCTTCCAGATCACCGCTCTGACCAGCATTTCCGGGATGGCTCTGGCAGCCCTAACCGGCATCATTCTCAACCTGATCCTGCCAGACAAACAGCCTGCCCAAAGTAAAAAACAATAATATCAGGTAACAGGCTTATTTTAAAACCGCATCAGGAAAAGCATGCGCAAGCCATAGGACGCATGCTTTTTTCTTTTTAGTTCTGCTATAATTTGAACTGAGTGGCGGTGCGTCTGTGACAGAATAAATGCACCCATTCAGCGCAATATGATCCTGAGAACATTACGAAAAAGCACAGCCCAAACGGGCAAAAAAGATTAGAGGTATAACATGAGCGAACTGATCAACAACCATTCCCGTCGCCGGGACATGCTGAAATCAATGATCCGCCGGCTGCATGATGGCGCGCCACTTGCCGAAGTGCAACAAGATTTTATCAGCCACTTCTCAGACGTTTCAGCCGCAGAAATTGCTGGCATGGAACAAGAGCTGGTCAAAGATGGGTTGCCGGTCGCAGATATCCAGAAGCTGTGCGATGTCCACGCGGCCGTCTTCAAAGGATCCATCGAGGATATCCACCGCCCTACCGACCCTGCAGAAATCCCCGGACACCCGGTTCAGGTCTTTCACCGTGAAAACAGGCTGCTGGAGCGTCTGATTGCAAAGGAAATCGAACCGCTCCTGGAACCGACGGAAGACGTCTCCAAATCAATCGGCCAGCTGAAGGCAACTCTGGAAAAACTATGGGAAATCGATAAGCATTACAGCCGTAAAGAAAACTTGCTGTTCCCCTATCTGGAAAGCCATGACGTGACCGCACCACCCAAGGTCATGTGGGGCGTCGATGATGAAATTAGAGCCATGATCAAATCAGTCCTCCAGTCTGCTGCATCCAGGCAGGCGCAACAGAATATGCCAGCGCTGCGAGCTGCCGTTGCCGAAGTCACTGATAAAATACGTGAGATGATCTTTAAGGAAGAGAATATCCTTCTGCCGTTAGCCTTGAATACTTTAAGCTCAGAGGAATGGGGTCGTATAGCTGAAGAAAGCGCGGACATTGGCTACTCGCTTCTCTCTCCTGCCAGCGTAAGAGCCTAGAGGCCGCAACCCGACCCACGACAGGAAAGCACAGCCACAACCAATGCGTACACAGTGCCGGCAAATGGTATGCTGCAGCTGCCAAGCGGGGTTTTGAAACTAGATGAGATCGTACATATGCTTAATGCACTGCCCTTTGATTTGACTTTTGTTGACGCGACAGATACTGTACGTTATTTTTCGCAGGGCACAGATCGCATCTTTGAACGTACCAAAGCCATCATCGGTCGAAAAGTAGCCAATTGCCATCCCCCGGCCAGTGTCCATGTCGTGGAAAAGATTCTTAGTGATTTTAAAGCAGGCAGCCGCGATCAGGCGGATTTTTGGATCAAAATGGGTCCGCGTTACGTTTTGATCCGCTATTATGCCGTGCGTGATGCGCAAAGAACCTATCTGGGCACTTTGGAAGTCACGCAGGACATTGCGCCTATCCAGGCGATCGAAGGGGAAAAACGCCTGCTGGACTAGCCTTATTCTAAACAGCCCTGTCGATCAGGTGCGTCCGGAGAAGAAAGTCATCCTCCTTCGGACCCCCCTTTTGATATCTTTGGGAGAAAATGGATCTACATCCACTTTCAAATATGAAGATTCGGGATATCCAGGGCATGGCTTCTGGATAGAGCCTTGATCTCCTCAGCTGTCACTTCGCGGCCTAGCTGTTCTGAAATATAGATGCCTTCCTGCAGCAATTGTGTTTCCAGTGCAATACGGGCGGGCGGCAGCAGGTCACATTGACCGGTCAAGGCGGCCAGCCAGTGTTTTTGGCTGCTGTCATAGACACACTGCTCTGAATAAACAGTATGGGTACGGTAATCCAGGTCTTTCAGATCGATCTCCGCCTGCAATTCCAAATCATCCTGCAAAGCATAGTAACGCAATGGTTTCAGGCATAGGCCACCCTGATCGCCTATCAGCATGGATCCAGGGAACTCGCCCATATGGACAGCCCATGATTCCAGAATATCGAAGGTAAGTTTATTTTCGTAAACAGCGAAGCCACAACCCAGTTCTTCCACATTAAACTGTGAAATCTGACGCCGTACTTCGTCCATAGTCACACGGGCATACGTGGCACCGCTCACCCTTTCCAGGCGCGGCAGCCCCGCCAAATAAAGAAGCTGGGCTATATGATAGACACCCATATCAAACAACGCGCCACCACCCGCTGTTTTCTTGTTAACAAACTCTTTGGTTGCATATCCGTCAACAAAAGGGCGGCCACGACGTCGCCAGCCGTATGAACGCAAATGGTAAAGGCCGCCCAGCCTGCCCTGATCGATCATTCGTTTGGCTGCTTTGGTCTCCAGTTGATAAAGCGTACTCAATTGGATATGCAGCTTCTTGCCTGTCTCCAGCATAGCCTCATACATAGCCAGCGCGTCAGCATATGAACCCGCCATCGGCTTTTCACAGTAAACATGCTTACCCGCCCTGAGTGCAGCGATAGCAACCGGAGCATGCAGATTGTTGTGCAGACAGACATCAACAGCTTGTATATCGTCACGGCCCAGCAGCGAATCGATCTCTGTATAGCGGTCTTCGATTTTGAACTTATCGCCTGTACGGTTGAGTGCCTGTGGATTGATATCACAAATGGCCACCACCTCAGCTTGCTCGATATCCTGATAATTCTGGAGGTGTGCATTGCCGATGATGCCATTGCCGATGACGCCTATGCGGATTTTTCCCATATCGATGCCTCTCCTTTACAAATTTTGCATATTATCTTTCATAAGGCCGGGTCAGGAACAGGTTTTTGACACATTTCCTCAATATAAAAAACCTTTTCATCATCCAGTCCTGCTGTTTCATCTCGTAATTCGGCAATCATGCTGCGCAGGACGCTCAGTTGCCACATGCTGCGTTCAAGTTCATGCTGTCCACTATGATGTTCAATGCTGTATGCCCCTTGATAGCCGGAATCAGCGATTTTCCGGATAAGGGGTTTGCTCCAGCAGATGATGTCAGCCGGTAAATGGGTATGCATCAGAATTGGCAGGCAGGTGTCCAGCATAACAGCTGCTGCCGGCTCTGGCCAGGAGCGGACATGAAGCAGATGGCCGTAAGCAGGATGATCGACCGCATCGCGCACCTTGCGCAGGTACTCCGGCTTGCGGTCCCAGCCCCAGTGGTTTTCCGGACCGATTCGCATGCCTAGGTTATGACAGATGCCGCAATACTCACGATAGAGACGCACAATGACATCCAGTGCTGCGTCCGGCATCGGCCCCTCATCTCCGCCAAAATCGATGCGAACGGTCCTGGCTCCCAGAATCTCAGCTGCCTTAAGATAGTCCAGCATGGTTAACCGGTGTGCATTGCGCACCGCTTCGTCTGCATGCCAGAGATAAGGGCCATCAACACATAAATTAGCCAAGGCGATGTCCCGGTCATCCATCCATTGGCGAATTTTCTTTAGATATTCCGGTTCCAACGCATCAGCTGGAAGCAGACCGGTCCAGATATCAGCAAACCTTACATCGTACCGCGAGGCCAGTAATTCGAGATACCCCAACAGGTTGAGTTGACCGGTTCCAATTAGACCATGGAAAGAATAAGAAGCCAGAGCAACAGGAAAATGCATCTTTATCACCAAACTCTTTCATTGTTTTTTGCCAGATGATGTCTGGCAGGACAGTCTATGGCCAGAGCACATGATGTGCTTTCTCCATGCGATCAGTCAGGTCAACCCAGTCGGCCAGGCGGCCTACCGCTGGCGCTTCTTCATCGGTGAACGCTGCGAAGCTGATCTGGCAGCACAAAATTTCACTGCCGTTTTGCTCCAGTCGCCTGAACAAGTCAAGATAAGGACTGTCTCCCAGCACAAGACCCACCGCGCTGCCATACAGCAGCAGGGCACGCGGAGCTGTCGGGCTACCGGCAATGGTTCTAAGAAAAGCAGCCATCAGGGATACCCCCAGCTCGTCCTGAATGGTCTGGTCACCAAGATGCCTGGATCGCAGGACAACAACCGGACCGACATTGGTGGAATCAGCCCATTCCATCAAGGGTTCCGGAAGAAGGATATCGACTGGTTTCTGCTTGTTTTTTTGACGGGCTAAAGTTGATCTGGCTGGACTGAAAGCTGACTCCTCATGCACCTGAAACCACCTCCTGCCTACTTCAAATCGCTCTCACCACGCAGCTTGCCAATGCTGCGCGGCAAAGCGTCTTTACTGTTTTTCCAACTTTTATCATGATTGCGATAATCAAATTTCAAGGTGAACCACTCAACGTCGTCACGCAGTGTTTCCAGGCAGCGATTCTGGATCTGTGTCAGCTCAGAGACGAAAGCTGCTGCTTGCTTCTGATTGAGATATTTGGCGGCACCACGCAGAAGCAAGGCCAGATGGGGCAGGCAAAAGCCATTCACGCTTTTAAATTTATCTCGAAACGCCACATTTTCACTGAACTCATAAAAAATGACATCAAGATAGCGTTCCATGGTTTGCCCAGTGCGTTCACAAATCACGCAACTCTTCGCCCGCGCTTCGATACGTTCGGCCGCCAGTTTCAGCATTTGCTTGTAATCTTTTTTTCTGCCGCTAAAGAAACTAGCCTTCTCTGACGACATGCTCCCTTTCAGTTCCGGGCCGATGTCATCTACCAGGTCAACCATGTGCGTGTGCAACATCAGGCCAAGCCCCAGCCGGTTGATCTCCCTATTGTACAATTGCTTCAGGTGGTCACGGCAGAAACCTTTCTCATTGGTGGTCTGGCGGACATCCGGTTCCATCAGCGATGCGCCCAGATAATAGTCCAGCAGCTGTTGGTTTAACGTGTTTTCCAGTGTGCAGACGGGGCAGGCATCGCTTCGGGCGAAGGCGTCGTTTACTGGTATGGTATATATTTTTTCCTTCATAATTATCTCCTGCCGGCATATCCGGCTTTTCGGTCTGCGGACCTGTCGTATACAACACGCCGGGCTCTGACATTTACAGCGATTACGTTGATCGCTGTAAAGGACTCAACCTGGCTGCTGACCCTTTCCTGTACTTCCTGAAGAACCCGGGGGGCATTGAAGCCATACTGCAGTGCCAGATCCAGGTCAAGCACGA
>JAAYLM010000451.1 GCA_012521915.1 Oscillospiraceae bacterium
ACATCGTATATACTATTTGATGGCGTTCCTGACCTTGATGGGCTGGACCGGTGTTGCTCGTATCGTCCGCGGTCAGATCCTTATGCTGCGCGAGCAGGAATATATGATGGCCGCGACCACGACCGGCATCCGGCCACTGAAAAAAATATTCAAGCACCTGATTCCCAATACGATGCCTCAGTTGATTGTCAGCATGACACTCGGCCTCGGGGGTATCATCCTTTATGAGTCAACCTTATCCTATCTCGGTTTGGGCGTTCCGTTCCCCAGAGCCGCATGGGGATCCATGATCGCTCTGGCAGATCCGTCTCGCGGCCAGGAGATATTGGCAAATTATCCCAACATGTGGGTGCCGGCAGGCATTCTGATCATCATCACCGTTCTTGGTTTCAGCTTTATCGGAGACGGACTCAGAGATGCTTTCGACCCGAGAATGAAGAGGTGAAATAATGGCTTTTTTCAATATATTTAAGCCCAGTATAATTGAAGAGAATGATCAATCCGATTATCTGACGATCAAGGAAGAATGGCGGATCAGCGCTGAGAACAAGAAAATATTTCGTGAATATGAAAAAAGCCGTCGACGTAAAGTTGATGAGTCAGAATACCTGTCGGTAATGCGTGATTCGAATAACGTTGTAGAGTTCGATGATCTCCACACTTATTTTTATACAGACGTCGGTACCGTTAAAGCTGTCAATGGGGTGACCTTTGATATCCCCAAAGGGAAGATTGTCGGTGTTGTCGGGGAGTCTGGCTGCGGCAAATCCGTAACCAGTCTGTCATTGATGCAGCTGGTCCAGGCACCACATGGTCAGATTGTCAGCGGCAGTATCCGCTACCAGGCTGAGAATGGCAAGTGTTACGATATCGCTAAAATGCCGATGACCGAGATGCTTAAAATCCGCGGTAAAGAACTGGCCATGATTTTTCAGGAACCAATGACCAGTCTCAACCCGGTCTTCAAGATTGGCGATCAAATGGATGAAGTGGTCATGCTCCATGTCGATGGCGCAACACCGGCTTCTGCAAAAGCCCGTTCGATCGAAATGCTTAATCTTGTCGGCATCGCGATGGCTGAGAATGTTTATAACAGCTATCCGCATGAACTGTCCGGTGGGATGCGCCAGCGTGTCATGATCGCCATGGGATTATCCTGCGACCCGCGTCTGATTATCGCTGACGAGCCGACAACCGCACTGGATGTGACTATACAGGCGCAGATTCTCGACCTTTTGCGTGAAATTAAAGATCGCATAAACGGCAGTATCATGCTGATTACGCATGATCTTGGTGTTATCGCTGAAATGGCTGATCATGTTGTTGTCATGTATGCCGGTAAAATCATCGAACAGGGAACGGTTCGCGAAATTTTCCATGAACCGAAGCATCCCTATACGGTAGGCCTTATGCGGTCAAAACCCAATGTGGACAAAGCAATTGACCGTCTGTACAGTATTCCCGGACAGGTTCCCAATCCGATTAATATGCCTTCAAACTGCTATTTTTATAATCGTTGCGACAAGGCTATGGCTATCTGTTCCAACGAATACCCCGCTATGATTCAATTTACTGATACACATTGCGCAGCTTGTCATCTATATGCGGAAAACAAGGACACTGTTTTCTTCGAAGCACTCGGTATGGATTCACAAGAGGAGCAGAAGGAAAATCATGAATAACATACTTGAAGTAAAAGATCTTAAAAAATATTATCCGATTCGCGGTTTAAGGGTCGGCAAACGCAAGTCATATGTACGGGCGGTTGACGGTGTTACCTTTTCTATTAAAAAGGGTACAACAATGGGTCTGGTCGGAGAATCAGGA